>JBEIQK010001093.1:0-1715 GCA_040376505.1 Alphaproteobacteria bacterium
CCGGGCGCGATCTTCGCCCTCGCCGGGGCGCAGGGTGTAGAGCTTTTGGACGGTGCCCTTGCCGTGGGAGCGATCGCCGATGAGCACGGTGCGATCGAGGCGTTGCAGGGCGCCGGCCAGGATCTCCGAGGCGCTGGCGCTGCCGCGGTCGATCAGCACCACCACGGGCACGCCGGGCTCGGCGGCCTCGGGGTGGGCGCGGTACTCGCGCAGCAGGCCTTCGACCCGCTGGCCGCCGCGGCCCTCGGTGCGCAGCACCATGCCCTCGCGCAGGAAGAGGTCGGCGGCCCGGCAGCTCTGGATCATCGAGCCGCCTTCGTTGCCGCGCAGATCGACGATGATGCCGCGCAGGCCGGCCTCTTCGGCCTCAAAGCTGTCGAGGGCCCGGCGGAGGAGCTGGGTGGTCTGCTCGCTGAAGTGGTCGATGCGGATGACGCCCACGCCGCTCTTGCGCAGCTCCCACTCGACATTGGGCACCACCACCTCGGCGCGGAGCATGGTGAGATCGAGCTCGTAGGCCCCGCCGGGGGCGGCGCGGCGTAGGTGCAGGGTGATCGGGCTGCCCTCGTCGCCGCGGATGCGCTTGACGGCGCTGTCGACGTCCATGCCGACGGTGGAGACGCCGTCGATGCGCAGCAGGACGTCGCCCACCTTGAGGCCGGCCTTGGCGCCGGGGCCTTCGTCAAAGACCGACTTGATGACGAGCTTGCCCTCTTCGGCCCCGATGCGGGCCCCCACGCCGAGGAGCTTGCCGGAGATGCGCTCGTCAAAGCGGTCGAGGCGCTCCTGGGAGAGCACCATCGAGTGGCGGTCGAGCGCCCGGGCGGCGCCGCGGATCAGCTCCACGGGCAGATCGATGGCGGCGGGGATGGGCTCGGCGGCGCCGCGGATGGCCTCTTCGAGGCGCTCCAGGGCGCCGGGGAGATCCTCGATGCGGCCGGCCCGGCTCGGGTCGATGCTGAGCGCCAGGGTGGCGAAGGGGCCGCGCTGGCCGTGGCGCAGCACCACGCGCTCGCCGACCCCATCGACGATGAGCCAGGGGATGACGCGCTCGGCCTGCTCGGCGGCCTCCTCGAAGGCGAGGTAGGCGTCGAGGGTGTCGACGTCGACGTAGCGGTCCTGGATCAGGCTGACGCCGTGCTCGTAGAGCGAGCGATCGCCGGCCAGGGCGGCGGCGCTGAGCCCGAGCAGGCCGATCGACGCCCAACGCCGGCGCCCAACAAGGGAGCCCCACAGGAGGCGAAGGTGGGCGAGGTGCGGGCCGCGGCGCATGGCCCAAGATGCCCGCAATTGGCCGCTCGCGCCACCCCTCGCGGCGGGCTGCTGCGGCGTGTGTCGCGGCCTCGCTGGGTTAACGGGCCGGCCATGTCCACCCCGCCCCCCGCCGACGCCCTCGCCGCCCACCTCGGCTTCGCGACCCTCGACCTTGGACGCCTTCGCCGGACTGGCCACCCCGAGGTGATCTTCGGCCAGGGCAAGACCGCCGAGCAGATCGCCGCCTTGTTGCAGGCCCTGCACGCGGCGGGTCAAGAGGCGCTGGCCACGCGGGTTGACCCCGAGAAGGCCGATGCGGCCTTGCTCCTCACGCCGGGAGCGGTCTACCACCCCCTCGCCCGCTGCCTGCACCTGCCGGCCCCCCAGCCGCCGCCGCGGGTGGGCAACATCACGGTGGTCTGCGCGGGGACGAGCGACCTGCCGGTGGCCGAAGAGGCGGC
>JBEIQK010000375.1:0-6150 GCA_040376505.1 Alphaproteobacteria bacterium
CCAAAGCAGAACGCGACCTCCGCCACGCCCTTGGCCTCGTTCAGTCGGGCGCGTTCCTCCAGCACCGGGGACATCGGGGCGACCATGGTGCACTGCATCGGCAGGGCGATGAAGAAATCCACCTGGCGGAACGCCTTCGCCCAGGGCGTGCGCGATCTCGGTCGCAACGTCGACATCGTCGACTGGGCGCACGAGATCGTCCGCAAAGAGGTCGAGGCCGCTGGCGGTCGCGCCGAGGCGGGCGACCAGCCCAGCAGCCTGACGGGCAACCGGGCGCCCTCGGCCCTGCTGCAGCAAGCGGCGGTGGAGATGTTGCCGGTACACGTTCGGCTTTTGTCCATGACCTATGGTGGTCAGACCGACATGGCCGAGCTGATCAAGACGGCCGAAGACCTGGGGGGCTGGCCCTTTGCGGTCCTGGACGCCCGCTACGCCCTCAAGCGCTGGCTGCGCGACCAAGGCAAGGTGCCGCTGACGGTGGTGCCCGCCTCGCCCAACCTCGATCGCGGCCCTCTGCCCCTCTACGAGGCGGCGCGCATGGAGTCGCCCGACGAGGAGCTCTTCTTTGAGAAGTGGCTGATCACCGACATGGACCTCTGTCGGGACCTCGCGGAGTTCTCGGCCTTCACCCACGCGATGCGCACCGGCGCCATGACCCCGCCCAAGCCGGCCCCGGCGCCTGCGCCGGTGGTGGCTCCTGCGGCGCCGCCGCCGCGGCCCACCCTGATCGGCGCCAGCGAGGCGGTCGAGCCGGCCGCCCCCGATCGTCCGCCAGCGCGGCACACCTGGATCGCCACCGTCGCGGTGCTTGGCGTGCTGGTGCTCGTCGTGCTCCTGCTGGTCTACTTCCTCGACACCTAGGCGGGTGAGATGGGCAGCGATGAGGTGGGCTTTCGCCCCTGGGCGGTCGACCGCGACGTGATGGCGGCCCTGCGGCTGGAGAAGGCCCAGGCCGCCTTCACCGCCCAGGAGCTCGACCGCGCGCTGGTGGAGTGCGAGGAGCTGCTCGACCTCGCCCCCCGAAACATCGAGGCCCTGCGCCTGATCGGCCAGATCGCCCAGCAGTTGGGCGACGCCGCCCTGGCGGTCGAAGCCTGGGAGCAGGTGTTGGAGCTGCGTCCGGGAGAGCTGCCCGCGATGATCTCGCTGGCCCAGGCCCGCTTTGAGATGGTCGACTACGCGGGTGCGGCGGCCCTCGCCGCCGACGTGGTGCGTCTCGACACCACCCAGGCGGATGGCTGGTTCACCCTGGCCCAGGCCCGCGAGCGCCTCGGGCAGCACGAAGAGGCGCTGGTGGCCTTCCAGCGGGCCTGGACCCTCGATCCAACCCACTACAACGTGCCAATGGCGATCTCGGAGCGCACCTGGCAGACGGCGCTGCTGTCGGCGATGCAGTCCTTGGCGCCCGGGGTGCGCGACTTCATCCGCGAAGCCCGCCTGGAGTGGGCCGAGTTGCCCAGCGTGGCGCTGCTCACCCGCGAGGCACCGCCGATCAACCCCTTCATTGAGGTGCTCTTCGACGCCGCGCACGAAGACGCCACGTCGCCCGAGCGCATCCTCTTCTTTCGCGGCAACCTGGGCCGGCCCTACGCCGACGGGCGCAAGCTGGCCGATCGAATCGCCGCGGCCATCGAGCTGGAGTCCGCGGCCTGGCTGCCCCCCGACGAAGAGGGCGCCTAGGGCGCTACTCCCACTCGATGGTGGCGGGCGGCTTGGTGCTGATGTCGTAGAGCACGCGGTTGATGCCGCGTACCTCGTTGATGATGCGCGAGGAGATGCGCTTGAGCAAG
Organism: Alphaproteobacteria bacterium; assembly: GCA_040376505.1. Taxonomy (GTDB): domain Bacteria; phylum Myxococcota_A; class UBA796; order UBA796; family UBA2385; genus JBEIQK01. The sequence continues at coordinate 1,791 of JBEIQK010000375.1, forward strand.
CTCCAGGGCAGCTCGGCCACCTCGGCGGTCATGCCGTCGTTGCTGAGCACGGCGCGCACCGAGGCGGTGAGCTCGTAGGTGCGAGCGTCGCCCATCACGCCGACGCTCTGCACGGGCAGCAGCACCACAAAGCTCTGCCAGAGCTGCCGGTACAGCCCGGCGGCGCGGATCTCGGCGTCGACGATGGCGTCGGCGGCCTGCAGCAGCGCCACCTTTTTGGGGGTGACGGCGCCGGGGATGCGCACGGCGAGCCCGGGGCCGGGGAAGGGCTGGCGGTACACCCGCGCCTCGGAGAGGCCGAGCAGCAGCCCCACGGCGCGGGCCTCGTCCTTGAAGAGCTCGCGCAGGGGCTCCACCAGGGCCATGTTCATGCGGGCGGGCAGGCCGCCGACGTTGTGGTGGCTCTTGATGGTGGCCGAGGGCCCGCGGAAGCTGACGGACTCGATCACGTCGGGGTAGAGCGTGCCCTGGGCCAGGAAGCGGATCTCCCCCACGCGGGCGCGCAGGGCCTCCGCCTCGGCCTCAAAGACGCGGATGAAGGCCTCGCCGATGATGCGGCGCTTGCGCTCGGGCTCGCTGACGCCGTCGAGGCCGCTGAGGAAGGTCTCTCCGGCGTCGACCACGCGCAGGTCGAAGTCGGCGAACTCGTCGGCGACGCTCTGGCGCTCGCCCTGGCGGAGCAGGCCATTGTCGACGAAGACGCAGTGCAGCCGATCGCCGATGGCCCGGCGCAGCAGGGCGGCCACCACCGCGGAGTCGACCCCGCCGGACAGCGCGCACATGACGTGGCCCTCCCCCACCTGGGCGCGGATGCGGGCGACGGCCTCTTCGATGAAGGAGCCCATGGTCCAGTCGCCGCGGGCGCCCGCGACGGCCAGGAAGTTGGCCAACATGGCGGCGCCGTGCTGGCTGTGCTCCACCTCGGGGTGGAGCTGAATGCCGAAGCGGCGGCCCTCGGCGTCGACCATGGCGGCGATCGGGCAGTTGGGACTTTGGGCCACGGCACGCCAGCCCGCGGGCAGGCGATGGACGTGGTCGCCATGGCTCATCCAGACGGCCTCGCGCGGCCCGAGACCGGCGAAGAGGGCGCAGGTGTCGTCGACCTCGACCTCGGCGGCGCCAAACTCGCGGCGCTCGGCGCGATCGACGGCCCCGCCGTGCAGGGCGGCGAGGAGCTGCATGCCGTAGCAGATGCCCAGCACGGGGAGGTCAAGGGCGAGCCAGCCGGCGTCGAAGGCGGGGGCGTCGTGATCATCGACGGAGGAGGGGCCGCCCGAGAGGATCAGGGCGGTGAGGCCGCGGGCGGCGGCGGTCTCCTGGGACCAGGCCGGTGTTGTGCAGGCGAGGATCTCGCAGTAGACGCCCTTCTCGCGCACCCGGCGGGCGATGAGCTGGGTGGTCTGCGAGCCGAAGTCGAGGATCAGGACAAGCTGATGGGCCACCCGTCACCGCGCCGCGGGGAGGGCGGCGGAGAACTGCCCACCGGTGAGCGCGTCGATGTGGGCGGTGAGCTCCTGGAGGCGCAGCTCGTCGTCGATCAGCTTCTTCATGTCGGAGGGGGGGTTGAGCAGCAGGTCGACCTGCAGGCGCCGGCGGTCGAAGTAGAGGCGGGTGACCTCATCGAGCACCTTGTCGCGCAGCTTGACGATGTCCTGGGCCTCGTTGATGACGCGGATGCGCTCGCTGCTCATGATCAGCTTGTCGAGGCGCCACTCCATCTTGACGACGTACTTGTCGTCGTTGTCGGTGTCGGCGTCGTCCTTCTCGTCGACCAGGTCGCCCGTTTCGGGGTCGGGGATGTAGTCGAAGCCGGTGTTGAGGGTCAACTTCTTTTCGTACTGCAGGCCGAGCTTGGGCAGCAGGTAGGTCGTGCGCGAGGCCTTGAGCCAACCGTCGACCAGCTCGGGGTTGCTGCGGGTGTAGGCCAGGGTCATCGCCTGCACTGCGGAGATGTCGGGCTCCTTGCGGAACTCGGCGAGGACCTCGTCGACATTGGCGTAGGTCTTGCCGTTGCGGGCGGTGACCGCGAGGTCGACGACAGTGCCGGCGCGCAGGGCGTCGAGGGTCGACTCGGGCAGGGCGAGGATGCGCAGGGCCTCGACCGAGCCAAGCTGGCCGCGCTGCTGGCGCAGGGCGACGATCTCCTGGGCGGTGGCCTCCCCGACGCCGGGCAGGGCCGCGAGCTGGGAGGAGGTGGCGGCGTTGAGGCGCAGGGGCTCGTCAGCGCGGGCCACCGGCAGGGCGAGCAGGGCGAGGAGGGCGGCGAGGACCGTCATGGTGTCTCCGAGTTCTGACCCGCCAGGGCGCGGGAGAAGTAGCCGTGGGTCAGCGCGTCGAGGCGCGCGGTGGTGAGCTGGAGCTCCAGCTCCTGTTCGATCTGCTGGGAGAGGGGGGCCTCCTGGGCGGCGCCGCGCTCCATCGTCAGGCGGATCCGGCTGAAGTACAGCTCGGTGACCTCCTGGGCGATGGCGTTGCGGTACCGGGAGACCTCGTTGGCGACGTTGGCGGCGAGCGCGGAGTAATCCCCGTCGCCGGCGCTGTAGACCTCGCCACCGACCATCACGAGGTCGGCGTTTTCGGTGATCGCGTCGACGTCAAGGGTGGGGTCGTCGATGAGGGCGCCGTCGTCGGTCTCGGTGGTGGCCGAGTTGGAGACGCAGGCGCCAAAGCAAAGCGTGAGCCGGGTGGCCCAGACCACCTGCTCGGCGCGGGTGTTCTGCAAGGCGACGTAGTCGGCGCTGAGCGTCTCGCGGCGCTGGTACAGGCCGTCGATGGCGAGGCGGGGGGTGTAGAGGCTGCGCAGGTAGGCGCGCTGCAAGAGCAAGGGCTCCACCGACACGCCGTTGCGGCGCAGGGCGGCGCCCACCACCTCTTGCACCGGCGGCAAGCGCTCGGTGGAGGCCTTGCGGGCGGCGGTGGGCAGGGGCGCCTCGTCGGCGAGGCCATAGACGCCGCCGGCGCCCGCGATGAGCAGGCCCTCGTGACCCAGCACCACGGCGCGCTGATCGGGGCTGCCGAGGCCGCGCACACGGGGCGACCAGCGCACGCCGCCGTCCTGGCTCTCCCAGAGCCCGTCTTCGCCGATGGCCAGCAGGTGCCCGGCCTCGGGCAGGGCCAGGAGGCCGCGGGTGCCGGCCAGGGGGTTGCGGCTGATGCGGCGGAAGGTGGCGCCGCGATCGTCGCTGCGCAGGATCGCCGCCGGCGTGACCACCCACAGGCCGCCCGGGAAGGCCGGGTCGGCGGCGATGGCGCGCACATCGAGATCAGCGCCGCCGACGCAGGCGGCCCAGCGCAGGCCGTCGCCGCTCCAGAAGAGGCCATCGGCGGTGCCCGCGTAGAAGATGCCGTCGCCCTCGGCGAGGCCGCGCACCTCGACGGCGTCGAGCGGGCCCGAGACGGTGAACCAGGAGCGGCTGCCGCGCACGTTGTGGCGCAGGCCCTCGGCGGTGGCGGCGACCGTGACGACCCGCTCGCCGGGCACGCTGACCAGCTCGTGGGTGGGCGGCAGGCTGCTGAGCGCCCGCCAGGAGAGGCCGCCGTCTTCGGAGAGCCAAGAGCCGTCGGGGCCGCTGGTGATGACCTGCTGCGGATCGCCGGGGATCACCCACAGCCCGCCAGCCGGGAGCTCAACCGCGCCGCCCATGCCATCGTCCTGGCGCAAGGTGCCGCGATCGACGATGTCGCCGGCGTCGACCTCGGTCACCTCGACGGGCTCCACCTCGGCTTCGGGGTCGTCGGACTCGACCTCCTCGGCGTCGGTGACCTCGGTGTCGGCCTCTTCACCGAGGGCCGACTCGGCTTCGAGCAGCAGGTCTTCTTCGGAGGGGCCCTCGCCGCCGCCGGCGAAGGCCCAGGTGGGCAGGGTGGTACGCCGCCAGGGCTTGCCGGGCGCCTTGCGCCAGACCGCGCCGTCGGCGGTGAGCGCCAGGAGGGTCTCGTCGGCCAGCTCGACGATGTCGAGGGTGGGCACCGTGATGCCCAGGTTGACCCACCAGGAGGAGGCTGCAGCGGCCTCCTGGGCGAAGGCCGGAGCGGGGGGCATGCCGCCCCCGGTGGCGACCGCCAGCCCCAACATGGCCGCACAGAGGCGCGCCGATCGAGGGCTCTTTGATGTTGGTGGGGTACCCACGGCCGCTCCCAGGGTCGCTACGGCTATCCAGCCTGTGGGGGAGCCCGCCACATCGGAGCGGGCCGGCCGGCCGGCGAGGCCCGAGATAGGCGGAGCCCATGCTGGTCTACCGTGGCGCCACCCTCATCCCCTGCACCCCTGGCTCGGTCCCCGCGCGCGGCGACCTTCATGTGGAAGGGGGGCGTCTCTGCGCGATCCTCCCCCCCGCCGCGCCGATCCCCGCGGGGGCCG
>JBEIQK010000291.1:0-7421 GCA_040376505.1 Alphaproteobacteria bacterium
GCACTCCTCGGCGTCCACGCAGTCGGCCACCGTGTCGCCGTCGACGTCGGGGTAGCCCTCGTCGATGTCGCCGTCGCCGTGGTTGTCGATGCCGTCGCAGTCTTCGCCGTCCACGCAGTCGGCCACGCCGTCGCCGTCGGCGTCGGGGTAGGTGTCATCGATGAGGCCATCGCCGTTGTTGTCGATGCCGTCGCACTCCTCGGCGTCCATGCAGTCGGCCACCTCGTCGAAGTCAGCGTCGCCGTTGCCTTCGTCCACCACGCCATCGCCGTCGTTGTCGACGCCATCGCACTCTTCGGCGTCGACGCAGTCGGCCACGGTGTCGCCGTCGATGTCGGGGTAGCCCTCGTCGATGTCTCCATCGCCGGTGTTGTCGATGCCGTCGCAGTCCTCGCCGTCGACGCAGTCCGCGAGACCGTCGCCGTCCGCGTCGATGAATCCCTCGTCGATCGCCATGTCGCCGTCGTTGTCGACCCCGTCGCACAGCTCGGTGTCGATGGCGTCGCAGGTGCCGTCGCCGTCGGTGTCGGGCATGTCCTCGTCCACCGTGCCGTCGCCGTCGTTGTCGAGGCCGTCGCAGCTCTCGCGGTCAAGGCAGTCGGCGGTGCCGTCGCGATCGGTGTCTTCGTAGTCTTCGTCGATGCTGCCGTCGCCATCGTTGTCGAGGCCGTCGCAGGTCTCGGCGTCCACGCAGTCGGCCCGGCCGTCGCCGTCGGCGTCGGGGTAGCCGACGTCGGTGGTGCCGTCGCCGTCGTTGTCGTAGCCGTCGCACTCCTCGACATCGAGGCAGTCGGCGATGCCATCGCGGTCGCCGTCGCCAAAGCCATCGTCGATGCGGCCGTCGCCGTCGTTGTCGAGGCCGTCGCACTCCTCGACGTCGAGGCCATCGCAGGTGCCGTCGCCGTCGGTGTCGGGCATCGCCTCGTCGATGGCGCCGTCGCCGTCGTTGTCGTCGCCGTCGCACTCCTCGACGTCGACGCAGTCGGCGGTGCCGTCGCCATCGGTGTCGGTGAAGCCGTCGTCGGCCACGCCATCGCAGTTGTCATCCACGCCGTCGCACAGCTCCACCGTCGCCGGGTTGAGCGTGGCGTCGGCGTCGTCGCAGTCGAGGCCGCCGTTGGTGATGCCGAGCCAGCCGTCGCCGTCGGCGTCGGGGAAGGTGGGCTGGTTGGCCAGGAGGTAGACCGCGCCAGCGCTCGCCGCGTCGCCATCGGCCCCGTAGGCCCCGGCGGCGAGGTCGTCGCGGCCGTCGCCGGTGTAGTCGCCGCCGGCCAGGGCGCGGCCGAGGTAGGCGCTGGCCTCGCTGGACGTGAAGAAGCCCTGGGCGCTTACCGGAGAGAGGTTGCCCCCGGCCGCCGCGACGCTGCCGGCCACCACATAGACCCCGCCGCCGTTGGTGGCCGCGCTGGAATTGCCGTAGGCGCCGATGGCGAGGGCCCGGTCGCCCGCGCCGTCCATGTCGAGGGCGACGCCGGCGCTGCCGGCCCGATCGGCGCCGTCGCCGGTGAAGACGAGGTGGCTGCTGCTGGCGACGGCCGGCCAGCCGGTGGAGGCGCCCAGCGCGGCGTAGGCGAGGCCATTGGCCCCCGTTCCGGCCTCGGGGGCGGCGAAGAAGAGGTCCTCATCGCCATCGCCATCGAGGTCGCCCAGCGGTGAGATCAGGCTGCCCAGGCCCGAGGAGGCGGCCGGGCCGGCGATCTCGATGGCCGAGGTGAGGGCCTTGGTGCCGGTGAGCAGGCTGTCGCCGAAGAGGACGTAGACCGCGCCGGCGTCGGCGCCGAAGGCGTCGCGGGTGGGCGCGCCCAGCGAGAAGTCGTCGTAGCCGTCGGCATCCGCGTCGCCGAAGATGGCCACGGCCGCGCCCATCCCATCGCTGCCTGACTCGCCGTACCAGGAGACATCGGCGATGGAGAGGTCGAGATCGGAGAGGGCCGGATCGCCGAAGACGATGTAGGCCTGCCCATTGTCGGTGCTGGCCTGGTCGGCATTGGGGGCGCCGATGAGCAGGTCGGCGTAGCCGTCGCCGTTGACGTCGCCGCCGATCGAGACGCTGGTGCCGGCCGCATCCCCGGCGGCCTCACCCGAGAAGACCGCGTCGGCCGCGCTCAGGCTGAGGCTGCCGCCAACCGAGAGGCTGCTGCCAAAGAAGAGGCTCGCCGTGCCGGCGTTCGTCGCGCTGCCGACCTCGTCATTGGGCGCGCCCACGAGCAGATCGGGCAGGCCATCGCCGTCGACGTCGCCATTGGCGGCCAGCGCGGTGCCGATGGTGTCGCTCGCCCCGCTGCCGACGAGGGTGGCGACGGCGGCGCTGGCCGACACATCGCCCGACAGGTCGACGCCGCTGAAGAGGTAGACCGCGCCCGCGTTGCTGGCCCCGTCGTCGGCGTAGGGTGCGCTCACCAGCAGCTCGGCGGCGTCGTCGCCGTCGAGATCGCCCAGGGTGGCCATCGCGTAGCCAAAGCGGTCGCCGGCCGCAGCACCCTTGAGGGTGGCCGCGGCGAGGGTATCGACGTCGCCGGTGCCTTCGAGCTGGCGCGTGCCCCAGGGGGCGAGGGCGCGCACATTGTTGAAGTTGGTGAGCACCTCGACATCGCAGGTGAAGCGCAGGCCGGCCCCCGCGCTGTCTTGCACGCCGATGCTGCCCCCGCGGCCGCGGCTGGTTTTGAGCTGGCCGGAGCGGGTGTCTTTGTAGAGAAAGCTGATCTCGCCGTTCTCCTGGAGGAGCAGGGCGAAGGAGCTGTCCGAGGTGTCGGCCGCGCTGGCGTACACGCCGCTCCACTCGATGAGCACGCCCTGATCAAAGGTCTTGGCCGAGATCGTGCCGCCCAGGCTCGGGTCCCAGGTGCCCCAGTAGGGCGCGATCAGCGGGCCGCTGACGCTGCCGTTGGCCAGGCAGTTGCCGGTTGACCAGGGCCCCGGGCCGCTGGCCGAGGCGCCGGGGACGACGGCTCCATAAGCAAAGACGGTGATGCTGCTGTAGGTGCTGCCATAGTAGGGAAAGGAGAAAGGCAGGGAGACCGTGGCGCTGCCGCTCGCCGAGGAGATCGACAGGGCCGAGCTCCCCGCCGTGGCGAGGCCCCCCCAGGCGTAGAGGCCGCCGCTGTCCTGGTCGACCCAGTACCAGTCGTCATCCGAGCCGGTCTTGGACGAGGCGGGGGCGCTCATCACGAGCAGGCCGATCAAGGCGAGGGTGCGGCGCGGGCGGTGCAGTTCCATGGGGGCCTTCTCGTCGGTGTTCTCGGCGTTGTTGCCGGACCGGTGCAGGAGCAGCGCGTCGGTGCGAGGGTAGCACCGGAGGCCCGCTGGCGGCGCGGGAAAATGACAGGGGTTACAGGCGGCGACGTCGTGGAGAAGCCTGATGAGTCCGAATTCGGGTCGCAGCGGTGGGAATGCCGAGCTGGACGCACTTGTAGAGCGGGTCGCCGCCCGGGTGCAGCAGCGCCTGCAGATGGATGCCGTGCCGCCGAGCCCGGTCTTGCACGGGACCTGGCAGGACAACACCGGCTTCACCCTGCTCCAGGGCCTCCAAGGTGCCGGCGCCGATCGCTTCGGCACCCACGGGGTCGCCCCCACCGACGCCGGCTCCTACGCTGGCCTCATCGACCACACCCTGCTCGCCCCCACCGCCACCCGGGCCCAGATCGTCAAGGTCTGCGAGGAGGCGCGCCAGTACCACTTCGCCAGCGTCTGCGTGAACTCCACCTGGATCCGCCTCGTGGCGCAGCTGCTTTCGGGCAGCAAGGTGATGCCGATCTGCGTGGTCGGCTTCCCCCTGGGAGCCATGGCCACCAGCAGCAAGGCGATGGAGACGCGCCAGGCCATCGCCGACGGCGCCCATGAGATCGACATGGTCATCAACATCGGCTGGCTCAAGGGCGGAGACTTCGACGCCGTCTTCGACGACATCCACGCCGTGGTCGAGGCCAGCGCCGGCCGGCCGGTCAAGGTCATCCTCGAGACCGCCATGCTCAGCCGCGAAGAGAAGATCGCCGGCTGCGCCCTGTCCAAGGCGGCCGGGGCGGCCTTCGTGAAGACCTGCACCGGCTTTGGCGGCGGCAGCGCCACCCCCGAAGACATCGCCCTGATGCGGGCCGTCGTCGGCCCCGACATCGGCGTGAAGGCCAGCGGCGGCGTGCGCACGGCCGACGACGCCCGCAAGCTCGTCGCCGCCGGGGCCAACCGCCTTGGCGCCAGCGCCAGCGTGGCCATCGTCACCGGCAAGGCCGGCAAGGGCGCCTACTGATGCGGGCCACCCTGCTCGTGCTCGACAGCGTCGGCATCGGCGCCATGCCCGACGCCCCGGAGTGGGGCGACGCCGGCTCCGACACGCTGGGCCACGTCGCCCAGGCGATGGGGGGCCTGCGCCTGCCCAACCTCGCGGCCCTCGGCCTCGGCAACATCCGCCCCATCGAGGGCGTGGCCCCCAGCGCCTCGCCCCAGGGCGGCTTTGGCAAGATGGCGCTGCGCAGCGACGGCAAAGACACCGTCACGGGCCACTGGGAGATGGCCGGCTGCCTCGTGCCGCGGCGCTTCGCCTTCTTCCCCGAGGGCTTTCCCCCCGCCATCATCGGCCCCTTGGAGGCGGCGATCGGCAAGGCTGTGCTGGGTAACAAGGCGGCCTCGGGCACCGAGATCCTCGATGAGCTCGGCCCCCAGCACCTCGCCACCGGGCGGCCCATCGTCTACACCAGCGCCGACAGCGTGCTGCAGATCGCGGCCCACGAAGACGTGGTGCCCCTCGACACGCTCTACGCATGGTGCAAGGCGGCCTTCGCCATCGTAAAGCCGCACCGGGTCGCCCGCATCATCGCCCGGCCCTTCATCGGCGAGCCCGGCGCCTTCGTGCGGACCTACAACCGCAAGGACTTCGCCCTCGAGCCGCACGCCCCCACCATCGTCGACGCCCTGCACGCCGCCGGCGCCCGCACGAGCGGCATCGGCAAGATCACCAGCATCTTCGCCGGCCGCGGCTTCGATGAGAGCGTGAAGGCCGGGCCCAATGACGAGGTGATGGCCGCCACCCTGGCCACCCTGCACAAGCAGCGCAGCGGCCTCGTCTTCAGCAACCTCGTCGACTTTGACGCGCTCTACGGCCACCGTCGCAACGCGCGTGGCTATGGCGCCGCCCTGGAGCGCTTCGACGCCGAGCTGCCGCGGCTCATCGACGCCATGGGCAGCGACGATCTGCTCTTGATCACGGCGGATCATGGCTGTGATCCAACCTTCCTGGGCAGTGATCACACCCGAGAGTATGTGCCCCTGCTCGTCTACCAGGGCGGCCGGGGCGTCGATCTCGGCACCCGCTCCTCACTGGCCGACGTCGCCGCCACCCTGGCCGACTGGCTGGCGGTGCGCTGGACCGGCCCGGGTCAGTCCTTCGCCGCCGAACTCGGAGCCGCCTAGCGTGTCCAGCCTCGCCATCGACACCCTCCTCGAGACCAAGCGCGATGGCGGGGAGCTCTCCCGCGCCCAGATCGACGCCTTTCTTCGCGGGCTCCTCTCTGGCACCGTCACCCGCGCCCAGGCGGCGGCCTTCCTGGCCTTCGTCTACCTGCGCGGGATGACCCCCGACGAGACCGTCGCCCTCACCCTGGCGATGACCGAGTCGGGCGACCGGCTCACCTGGCCCGGGCTCGCCGGCCCCATCGTCGACAAGCACAGCACCGGCGGCGTGGGCGACAAGGTCAGCCTCGTGCTGGCGCCGCTTTGGGCCGAGTTGGGGGCCCGGGTGCCGATGATCAGCGGGCGCGGCCTCGGCCACACCGGCGGCACCCTCGACAAGCTCGAAGCCATCCCTGGCTTTCGCACCGACCTCGAAGTGCCCGCCCTGCGGCAGATCCTCGGCGAGGTGGGCTGCTTCATCTCCGGGCAGACCGGCGAACTGGCCCCGGCCGATCGGGTGCTCTACGCCCTGCGCAACGAGACCAGCACCGTCCCCTCGATCCCGCTCATCACGGCCTCGATCCTCAGCAAGAAGCTGGCCGAGGGGCTCGACCGCCTCGTGCTCGACGTGAAGTGGGGCACGGGCGCCTTCATGAAGACGAAGGAGAGCGCGGCCGCCCTGCGCGAGAGCCTCGTCGCCGTCGGCAACGGCGCCGGGGTGCTCACCACCGGGGTGCTCACCGACATGAACCAGCCGCTCGGTCGGGCGGTGGGCAACGCCATCGAGGTGGAGGAGTCCATCGCCACCTTGAAGGGCGAGGGCCCGGCCGATCTGGTCGACCTCGTCTGCGATCTCATCGGCGATCCGCGCGCCCGCGGCCTCCTGCAGAGCGGGGCGGCCTACGAGCGCTGGTGCCGGATGGTGGCCGCCCAGGGGGGCGATCCCGCCGCGCCGCTGCTCGGCGGTGGCTGCGCCCGCATCGAGCTGCTGGCCCAAAGCGACGGCGTGGTCTCCCGCTGCGACGCCTACGATGTCGGCCGCGCCGCCTTTGTCGCCGGGGCCGGCCGCACGCGGGCCGATCAGCCCGTCCACCCCGGCGTGGGGGTCTGGGTCTACAAGAAGGTCGGCGAAGCCGTCACCCGCGGCGAGCCTCTGGCGACGCTGCTCCACGCCGGGGTGGCGGTGGAAGGTGCGATGGGCGCGCTGCGCCAGGGGATCGTGGTCGCTTCATGAGCGGCTGGCCGCAGATCCGCGCCGGACTGATCGCGGTCGTGCTGCTCATCCAGTTCCTCGACGCCGTGCCCCTCCCCGAGCTGAAGGAGAGCAACCTCAAGCAGCCGCTCGCCCAGGACGAGCTCGACCGCTGGACCGAGGTGGTGAACGATCTGGGCCTCGACTGGAGCCGCGAAGAGCTGACGGCCCGCGCCCTGGCCGTGGGCGGCGTGGCGGTCTCCTTTCGCAAGGCGGTGATGGCGCCCTGGAAGCCCTTCTTGCGCTTCACCGGCACGGGGCAGAGTTGGGGCCTCTTCGCCTACCCCGACCCCTACGCCGGTCGGCTGATCATCCGCTCCCGCGACGCGAAGGGCGACTGGACCGAGCACTTCCGCGCGCCCGCCGAGGGCGATGACTGGCTGGTGGCGCGGATGCTCTTCCGCCGCGTGCGCGGGGTCTACGACGACGCTGGCGACCGGGCCCGCCCCGGAAAGGCCCATGACCGCTTCGTCAACTGGGTGGCCCGGGAGGTCTTCCTGCGCGAGCCCGAGGCCCAGAGCATAGAGGTGCGCTTCGACGTCACCGAGGTGCTGACCCCCGACGAGGGCCCCTGGGAGCCCGAGACCCTGCGCCACAACCGCACCCGCACCCGCGATCGCCTGATGGGGGCGCCATGATCGCCTGGTGGACGGCCTTGTGGAACCAGCGCGAGCACCCGCGCTCGCTGGCCCTGGTGCGCCTCGCGGTGGCGGCGGTGCTGCTCGTCGACTTCGCCCAGGTGCTCACCCTCGATCTCGCAGGCCCGCTCTACGCGCCGGCCGAGGCC
>JBEIQK010000231.1:0-8575 GCA_040376505.1 Alphaproteobacteria bacterium
CGCAGCACGTTCTCGGCGACGCGCAGCCGGTAGACCCGGGTGCTGCGGATGTCGTCGATCGGGCGGATGTCCTGGGCGACCCAAGCAGCGGCCTGTGGATCGACAGGCTTGCCGAGGAGGGCGGCCTCGACGGTGGGGCAGCGCAGGGGCGTGGGGCCCACCGAGCCAAAGGCCACGCGGGCCTCGGTGACGACGCCCCCTTCGACGCGCAGGCGGGTGGCCAGCACCACCTTGCTGATGGCCTGGGCGAGGCGGGTGCCCACCTTGCGGTAGGAGAGGCCGGCGGTCTTGTCGACATCGACGGTTACGCCGGTGAGCAGCTCATCACTGGCGAGGTCGAGCTTCTTGTAGCCTTGAAAAAAGTCCGCGGCGGGCACGGTGCGGCGCCCGCGCACGCTGGCCAGCTCGAAGGTGGCGTCCATCGCCAGCCACAGGGGCAGCGAGTCGCCGGCGGGGCTGGCGTTGACGATGTTTCCGCCGACGGTGCCGCGGGCCTGGATGGGCAGGGCGCCGACGGTGCGTGAACAGTCGCGCAGGGCGGCGGGGGTCTCCGGCGCCCGGACGAGGTCGAGCCAGGTGGTCAGCGCGCCGATGTGGAGTTGATCGCCGCGGCGGGAGAGGCCGCGCAGGCCGGGGCAGCCCCAGAGGTTGAGCACCGCCTGGGGATTGAAGGGCGAGCCCTCGATCATCACCATCAGATCGGTGCCGCCGGCCAGCACGGTGGCCGCCGGGTGGGCGGCGCGCAGGGCCAGGGCCTCGTCGAGAGAGGCGGGGGTGAAGACAGGGGCGAGGCTGGTCTTCATGGGGCACCCAGGGCGGTCGTGACGGCGTCGACGATCTTCTGGTAGCCGGTGCAGCGGCAGAGGTTGCCCGACAGGGCCTCGCGGACGGCGGCGCGGCTGGGGTGCGGGTCGCGGGCGAGCAGGGCGCTGGCCGACATCAAAAAGCCGGGTGTACAGATGCCGCACTGGGTGGCGCCCAGGTCGATGAAGGCCCGCTGGACGGGGGCGAGGCGGCCGTCGGGGTCGGCGAGGCCTTCGACCGTGGTGACGGCGGCCTTGTGGCACTGGGCGAGGGGGACGAGGCAGGCGTTGGCCACCTCGCCGTCGATGAGCACGGTGCAGGCGCCGCACTCACCCTCGCCGCAGCCCTCTTTGGTGCCGGTCAGGCGCAGCTCTTCGCGGAGCACGTCGAGGAGGCGGGACATGGGCGGGGCCGAGGACTCGACCGGCGCGCCATTGGCAGAAAAACAGATCGGCATGGGCGACTCAGGTAGAGGGGATGGCGGAGAGGACCCGCTCGGGGGAGAGGGGCAGGGCGTTGAGCACCGCACCCGTGGCGGCCTCGATGGCCTGGGCGACGGCGGCGGCGGGGCCGTCCATGGGGATCTCGCCGATGCCCTTGGCGCCGAAGGGGCCCTTCTCGTAGGGGATCTCGACGATGCGGGTGACCATCTCGGGGGCGTCGAGGCTGGTGGGGATGATGTAGTTGGTGAGGCGATTGTTCTTCATCGCCCCCTGATCGTCGAGGATGACCTCCTCCTGGGTGGCCCAGCCCAGGGCCTGGAGCGAGCCGCCCTCGATCTGTCCGGTGACGATGATGGGGTGGATGGCCTTGCCCACGTCGGTGGCGCTGATGAAGCGCCGGTAGTGGACCTCGCCGGTGTCGCGATCGACGTCGAGATCGACGACGCAGGCGCTCCAGCCGAAGGTGGGGTAGGCGTCGCCCTGGTAGGTGTCGCCGTCCCAGATGAGCTTGCCGTCGTCTTCGTACTCGTGCTGGACGTAGAGGTCGGCCGACAGGGAGCGGGCGGCGAGCAGCGCGTCGAAGTCTGTGTCGGATGCGCCGGTCTCGGCCTGGAGCGCGGCGCGAAGCTTGCTGGCGGCGATTTTGGCGACGCCGCCCACCACCATGCAGGTGCGGCTGGCGACGGTGGGGCCGGAGTCGGGCACCAGGTCTGTGTCGTGGGGCGACATCGTCACCCGGTGGGCAGGCAGGCCGAGCTCGTCGGCGACGATCTGGATGAAGGTGGTGTCGACCCCCTGTCCGATGTCGGTGCTGGCTGTGTAGATGGTGACCCGGTCGCCCGACAGGCCGACGCCGACCTTGCCCTTGAGCCAGGCCTCGCCGTTGCCGGTGAAGCCGCAGCCGTGAAAGACGAGGGCGAGGCCGCGCCCGGGGGCGAGGCGACTGGCGTGGCCGCCGCAAGCCGGCGGGATGACCGGCGGCAAGGGTGCCTGGGCCGCGTCGAGGGCCTCGCGCAGGACGGCCTCGCCGCCGGGGGCGACCAGGGTCTGGCCGGTGGCGGTGATGTCGCCCTCGGTGAACAGAAGCTGGGCCCGCAGGTCGACTGGATCGCGGCCGAGGCGGCGGGCGATGGCGTCGATGTGGCGCTCGGCGGCGAACATGGCCTGGGGGGCGCCAAAGCCGCGGAAGGCGCCATTGGGCGGGGTGTGCGTGGCGACGGCGACGCCGCGCAGGTGCACCTCTTCGCAGCGGTAGGGCCCGGTGGCGTGCAGGGTGGCGCGGCTCAGCACCACCGGTGTGAGCGTGTTGTAGGCGCCGCCGTCGAAGAGGAGGTCGGCCTCCCACTTGACGAGGGTGCCGTCGGGGCGGCTGGCCGAGCGGAGGGTGATGCGGGCGGGGTGCCGCTTGGTGGTGCAGCGCAGGTCTTCGTCGCGCCGGTAGATGATCTTGACGGGCCGGCCGGTCTTCTGGGCGAGGATGGCGCAGTGGGCCGCCAGCATCGAGGGGTACTCCTCTTTGCCGCCGAAGCCGCCGCCGGTGGCGGCCTGCACCACGTTGATGCGCTCGTGGCCGAGCACGCGCTTGAGCGCCTTGTGGATGTAGTAGGGGCACTGCATCGATCCCACGAGGGTCATGCCGCCATCCTCGCGGGGGATGGCGATCATGCCCTGGGGCTCGATGTAGAGCTGCTCCTGGAGGCCCATCGTGTAGGTGCCCTCCACGATGATCAGCCCCGCTTCGGAGACCGGGCCGCCGGCCGGCACTTTGTCGACCGTGATGCGCTTGTATACATTGTCGACACCGAAGATCTGCGTGGCGTTGCCCTCGGCGGTCTCGGCGTCGAGGATGGCGGGCAGGTCTTCATAGTCGACGCGGACATGTTTCACCGCAGCGAGGGCCCGGTCGCGGCTCTCGGCGGCGACCAGCGCGATGGGCTCGGTGCTGTGGCGCACGTGGCCGTCGGCCAGGGCCGGCTGGTCTTCGGTCATCAGGTAGATGAAGTTCTCGCCGGGCACATCGCGGGCGGTGGCCACCGTGACGCCGCTCCAGTCAAAGGCGGGGTCGAGGGTGAGGCCGCGGACGCGGGCGTGGGCGCGGGTGCTGCGTACGGTGGCGCCGTAGAGGCAGCCGGGCGGGCGCAGATCATCGACATAGCGGGCCGCTCCGCTGACCTTGGCGATGCCATCGGCGCGCGGGGGGCTGGAACCTACGAGGGGGCTGGGGCTGGACATTCGCCGAGGCTATCACGGGCGAAGGTCGGGGCGGGAGCGGTGCTGAATGGTTGTAAAAATGTATGGCGTAACGTCGTGTTACAGCATTTTATTGTGGCATCGTCGCGCACCTTTGTTGCCCACCAGGGGAGACTCTTGCAGGGACTCAGATCCCGCAAGGCACGCCGCGCCTGGGGCGCTGGGGCCTCGCCTGGCGGGTCGCGCATCGCGATGAGGGCGTGCGGGAGAGGGTTGGACCGCGCAGGAGTGAGACTGTGGCCACACGGTTGGGCGGCGCAGGCAATCGTTCAGCGCGGGGGCCTGGGGTGGGCAGCGATGGACTGGGAGGCACCACCGTGGTTGGGGGCGCCCGCCGGGGCAGCCCTCCCTCTGCTGCCAGGGCTACTTGGTGTTGAGGATGATGCGGGCGCGGTCGTAGGAGATGCCGTAGCTGGAAAGGGCGTCCCAGCCCATGGGGGCGACGTCGGAGTCGGAGTACATCGAACTGGTGCTGGTCTTGCCGTCTTTGCAGGTGACATAGCAGGTGGCGCTGCCGGCGGCGTTTTGTTCTTCGATGGCGACGAAGACGTAGGAGCCGGCGGAGACGGTGAGGTTGGAGGCCAGGGAGGTGTAGACGGTGTAGTCGTTGGCGGAGCTGAACGGTGCGACGCCGACCTGGGTGGCGGTGGTGGCGATGGTGAAGGTGGGGATGGAGTTGGGCCAGGCGCTGCTGGTCTGGGTCCAGATGTAGACATTGGGTGTGAGCAGCGAGTCGCAGACAGTGTTTCCGTGGCTGCTGCCGGCCATGTTGAAGGTGAGGCTGGTGATGGTCTGGGTGGCGCCGAAGGGGCCGAAGCGGTGGCCAAGGAACTGTCCATCTTCCCAGACGAGGGGCACGATGTAGCCGGGGCCGCTGCCCGCGGTGCAGGTGTCGGTGGTGATCGAGGAGATGGTGCCGGCCTGGGCGGTGGCGAGCAGGGAGCTGAGGAGAAGCAAGGGGGTCATTGGGGGCTCCAAGGGTCAGAGTTGGGAAAAGCCGTCGTTGCAGCGGGGGTGTTTGCAAGGCCTGTGCCAGGGCTTTTGGGCTCCCGGGGTGAGAGAGGGCAGCCCGACGCGGTGAACGGCGATGAACGGCACGACGCGGGCGGGCGCGGCGGGGGGCAACCGCCGCAGACGGGCTACGCAGGCCCTGCGGAAGCGAGGTTCTCCATGGGTCGCAGGGCGTCTTGGGTCACCGGAGTCGGGCTGATGGGGCTGCTGGCGGGCTGCGCGCCCGCGGCCGAGGATTCGGCGGGGGAGGGGGCCCGCGTCGATCCGGCGCTCGAAGGCCGGCCCTTGCAGGTGGGCGAGCGCTTGCTGCTGCGCGTCGAGCCCGGCGTTGACCTTTGGGCCCTGCCGGGGGTGCGCGTGGAGCGCGAGTTTCTCCACCTGCCGATGGCGGTGCTGACGGTGGAGGCCGAAGATGCGCTGGACGCGCTGCGGGTGGCGCCCCGGGTGCGCGGCGTCTGGCCCGACGTCGAGGAGACCCCGCACATCGCCGAGAGCCTGCCGGTGATCGGCCAGGACGAAGCCGAGTCGCGGGGCGCCGACGGCGCGGGCACAGCGGTGGCGGTGCTCGACTCGGGGGTGGACTACACGCGGGCGGCCTTTGGGAGCTGCGCCGCGGCCGGGGCCCCGGGCTGCGTGGTGGCCTATGCGATGGACGCGGCGGCCAGCGATGGAGTGCCCGACACGTCGCCCTACCACGGCACCAACGTGGCGGGGATTGTTCATGGGGTGGCGCCGAGTGCGAGCATCCTCGCCTATGATGTGGGCAGCTCCAGCAGCTTCTCGGGCTCGGCCATCCTGCTGGCGATTGACGATGTGATCGATCGGCGCGACATCTACAACACCGTCGCCATGAACATGAGCTTTGGCAGCGGGGCCTATGCCACCGACTGCGACGCCGACAGCTACCTGACGGCGCCGATTGAGACCGCGCGGGCGGCCGGTATCTTGAGCGTGGCCTCGTCGGGCAATTCGGCCAGCTCCACCAAGATCGGCTCGCCGGGCTGCGTGTCGTCGGCGGTGGGGGTGGGGGCGACCTGGGACATGGCCTCGAGCAGCAGCTACACCTTCAGCAACTGTGTCGCCACCGGCATCACGGTAGACAAGATCGCCTGTTTCTCCAACTCCAATGGCATGGTCGACATCCTGGCCCCCGGCGCGGTAAGCACGGCGGCGGGGGTGTCGATGACCGGCACCTCCCAGGCGGCCCCCCATGTGGCCGGCGCGGTGGCGGCGCTCTGGTCGGCGACGCCGGCGGCTTCGGCCGACGCGGTCTTTAATGCCCTGGTAAACAGTGGCCCCGAGGTGCTCGACTCTCGCAACGGGCTGTACTTCCGGCGCCTGGATGTGGGCGCGGCGGCAGCCGGTTTGGGCGATGGCGACGACCAGAGCGGCCCCACCGGCACGGTGTCGATCAACGGCGGCAGCCCCTATACGCGGCTGACCACGGCGGTGCTGACCCTCTCGGCCAGCGACCCGGCGGGGGTGAGCGAGGTCTGTGTCGACACCGATCTGTCCTGCAAGAGCTGGGGGGTCTACCGCACCACCAAGAGCGTGACCCTGGCGACCGGCGACGGCGAGAAGAAGGTCTACGCCTGGTTTGAAGACGCCCTGGGCAACCGCACCCTTGAGCCGGTGACCGACACGATCATCTTTGATCGCACCGCACCGCGCAATCCAACCCTGACGGCGACGGCGGCGACGGGGGCGGTGGCGCTCTCCTGGAGCGGGGCCACCGACGCGCTCTCGGGGGTGGCGGGGTACAAGATCGTCTACTCCACCAGCACCACGCCGACCGCCTGCACGGAGGGCACCTCGCTGGGGACGACGTCTTCCACGAGCTACACCCACACGGGGCTGAGCTCGTCGAAGACCTACCGCTACCGGGTCTGTCCGATTGACGGGGCGGGCAACACAGGCACCGGGGTGGCGGCCGCCAAGAAGCCGCTGGCCGAGTCGACCACGCCCACGCTCAGCCTGTCGATCAACAGCGGGGCGACCTACACCCGCAGCCGTGCCGTGACGGTGGGCATCAACGGGGCCGACGATGTGGGCCTGTCGCAGGTCTGTTTGAGCAACTCCACCACCTGCGCCACCTGGACCACCTACGCGACCTCCAAGAGCTGGACGTTGGCCACCACCTCGACGCCGATGACCGTCTACGGTTGGGTGAAAGACACCAGCGGCAACGTGAGCGCGATGGCCACCGAGACGATCCTGCTCGACACGAGCCGGCCGACCGATGGCAGCCTGACGGCGACCGCGGCGACGGGATCGGTGGCTTTGTCCTGGAGCGGCTTCACCGATGTGGGCGCCGGGGTGGCCAGCGTGAAGGTGGTGGCCAGCACCAGCGGGAGCCCGGACTCGGCCTGCGCGACGGGGACCACGATCTACAGCGGCACCGCCAGCAGCTACACACACAGCGGCCTCACCAATGGGCGGACCGTCTACTACCGGGCCTGCCCGGTCGACGGCGTGGGCAATGTGGGGCTGGGCGTAACGGCCTCGGCCAAGCCCAAGGTGGAGTTTGACGCGCCGGTGGGCACGGTGATGATCAACAGTGACGCCACCTACACCCGCAGCCTCGCCGTCACCCTCGCCCTGTCGGCGACCGACGCCAGCGCCATCACCGGGCTCTGTGTCAGCAATGGCGCCACCTGCACCACCTTCATCACGCCGGTGAGCAGCAAGGCCTGGACCTTGTCGAGCAGCGGGGCGACGACCCAGACGGTGGGGGTGTGGTGGAAGGATGAGCACGGCAACATCACCGCGGCGCCGGCGACTGACAGCATCGAGGTCGACAACACCCGGCCGGTGGACGGCACGGTGAGCGGGACGGCCGGCGTGGGCAGCATGGACCTGGCCTGGTCGGGCTTCACCGACAGTCAGTCGGGCGTGGTGAGCTATGTGGTGGTGCGGGCGGTGGGGAGCTCGGCGCCGTCGAGCTGCTCGGCGGGCACGGCCACCTACAGCGGGGCGGCCCTGGGAACCACGGTGACGGGGCTCGCCAAGGGCAGCTACTCGCTGCGGGTCTGCGCGGTGGACGCGGTGGGCAACACCAGCACGGGCGCCACCGTCAAGGTGACGGTGCTGTAGGGGCCAGACAGAGGCCGCCCCGGCAGACCCAGCCGGGCAGCAGGTGGGCGGCCTCGGCCTGGGTGGCGCCCAGCGTTCCGGGGGCGCTCTCAGCGGGGAGCAAGGCGGCGCGCAGATCGTAGCGGGCGGCGGCCTCGGCGATGCGGGCCGGATCGCCCCCGGCGGGCAGGATCACGGCGGGGCGGTCGCAGCGCTCGGCGACGAGGAGGGGCTCGGCGGCGAAGACAGCCGCATGGGGGGGCAGGTCGGAGAGGGCGGCACAGTCGATCTCCGGGGCCGGCACGGCGCGCAGGGCGCCGAGGCCGAGGGTCAGTCCCCCGAGGGTGAGCGTAAACAGAAGCAGGCCGGGCAGAAAGGCGGGGTGCAGGCCGCGGGCGTCCACGAGGCGGCGGTTGATCTGAAGGGCGCCGAGGGCGGCAAGGGCGCAGCCGAGGGGGAAGATCGCCGACCAGGAGCGCATCACCGTGCCCGAGGAGGCGATGGCCGGCGCCAGCGGGATGGCCAGCAGCGGCAGGGCGAAGGCGTAGAGCAGGCCCACCTGCACGGCCCGGCTGTGGCGCAGGGGTGCCGCCCCCACCGCGGCCAGGGGCGGCAGCAGGCCCACGCCGAGCACCAGGGCGGTGGCGAGGGTTGAGGGCAGGGCGCCAATGAGGACGTGCACGCGGCCAGCGAGATCGAGGGGCTGCCACCCGCCCTGCACCAGGGCGGCGAGGCTGGGGGCGGCGGCGGCGCCCTGGCGGGCGGCCTCGGCGAGGAGGGGGTCGGCCTGCTGGTTTCGCAGGGCCCAGGCGCCATAGACCCCCAGGGCGGGGGCCCAGGCCCACAGGGCGCGCCGGCCGAGGCCCAGGCCGAGCAGGCCGGCGAGGAGCAGGCCGTCGCCCCGGGTGAGGGTGAGCAGGGCGGCGAGGAGGCCGAGGCGGGCGGGCTTGTTGTCGAGCAGGGCGAGGAAGGCGGCCCCGCCGACCGCACCCATC
>JBEIQK010000907.1:0-2451 GCA_040376505.1 Alphaproteobacteria bacterium
GCGCGCTGTCCGCCGCCCGCTGAGCACACGCTCCCGGGCCGCCCCTCGCTCTGGCGCTCAGGGCTAGGGGGTGAGGCGGAAGGTCAAGGCCTCCGAGCTGCCAAAGGCCGTGATGGTGCCTTCGAGGACGACCTCGGGGCCCGAGAGGTCGATTCGGCCGTCGTAGACCGCCTCGCCGTCGGTGTAGGTGCCGCCACCGGTGAGCTGCAGCGTGGCGGGGCCGGTCTGGCCCTCGGCGTAGATCTGCTCGGGGAGGGTGACGTAGCCGACGAGCGGGTCGGCGGCGTCGGTGACCACGCCGGAGAAGTACAGCTTGAGGTAGGCGACCTCGCCCCCTGGCGCGTACTGCACATCGAAGCGCTGGCCGTCGGCGGAGGTGATGGCGTACTCGCCCCTTGAGGTGCCCATGGTGGCCGAGGTCTCGGTGCCCTCCCAGGCGCCGCTGAGCAGGGCGGCCCAGTCCGGCGCCTCTCCCGACCCGTCCGACCCGTCGGCACCCTCCGCGGTGTCGGCGGTGTCGGCGGTGTCGGCGGGATCCTTGGGCTCATCCTGAACCGACGCAGAATCGGCGCAGGCGGCGAGGAACATGAACAGCATTGGGCGTCTCCTTGGCTTGGGTGCGGTGGCCGTAACTGAACCGCTGCGGCAGGAAAGAGCGCCGTGTCGCGAAGGTCGGGGCGGCGCGGCCGTGTCGAAGGGCGGACCTCCACGGTCTGTGTCTGCACTACCGACACAAAGGCGGCCCTCCATCTCCGCCTGTCGGCCAGAATTTGTGGATCCCGCCCCTCCGACGAAGGAGCCCACCGCCACAACCGGGCCACCCTCACATCAACAGACCCTGCGCGCTCCATCGCCGGTCTCCCGCTCCCGTCGCTGTTGGGGAGCGGGAGACCGGGTCAGCGACTTGCACGCGGTCTTTGAGGGGAGCGCGACGCTGCAGAGGCCGGCACAGGGGCAGGCTCCACCGCGGCCGGGCCCCCACCTCAGTTCAGCCAGGCCCAGCCCCCGTCGTCCACCACCGCCTCGCGCCCGGCGATGCCGGTGTGCAGCGGGTGCCAGTGGGTGATCGTGGTCTCGCCCTCCTTCCAGCAGAGGAAGACCTCGACCCCACCGTGCAGGGCCGGGAAGTCGACCAGCCCGGGGCTGAGACCCTTGACCTCGACCCCCTCCTCGCCGAGCTGCTCGATGAGGGCCTCGACCTCGTCGCGCAGCCGCCGGGCCTCCTGCTTGCGGCGGGCCCACAGCTCGGCGTCCTCCTCCTCGACGCTGTCGTTGAGCTGATCCACCACCTCATTGTGCAGCCGCGCCCGCTCGGCGGCGTCCTTGATGACGGCGCGCACCAGCGGCAGGAGGGCGTTGGCCTCGGCGGGGGTGAAGTAGCGGCTGCGCGGGACGAGGGGTCGCATGGGCACTCCGAAGGCCCCAAGGCTGCGGCCAGCGCGGGGGCGCGGCTGCCTAACCGGCTCGGCGCGCCGGTCGCCCCTGCCGCCGTGCTACCTCTGCAGCCCCAACGTGGAGCGGGTCGATGGCCGTTGAAGTCAAGGTCCTGGTGTCGGACGCCGGATGGGCTGCGCTGCAGCCTCACATCCCCGCCGACGCCGAGGCGAAGAAGCGCAGCCTGTGGTTCTTTGACACCCCCGAGCAGGACCTGCGCGGCCAGGAGCTGGTGCTGCGGCTGCGGCTCAACGCCCGAAAGACAAAGGCCGAGTCCACCGCCAAGTGGCGGCGCTGGGTGTCGCCCTACGCGCCCGTGCGGGCCGCCTGGAGCGAGGTGCCCGGCTTCAAGGCCGAGATCGACGCCACCCTCACCGAGCGCGCCCCGGCCTGGTCGATCACCGAGGCGGGCGTGGACATCGAGGCCGTCACCGAGGCGATTCGCGGCGAGGGGCCTGTCAAGGCCCTCTTTGGGGAGCACCAGCAGCGGCTCGTCGAGGCGGCCGCTCCGCTGCTGCCCTGGAGACAGCTCGTGGCCTGGGGGCCGATCGCGGCGGTCAAGTGGGGCCTGCCCGGCGACATCGACCTGGAGCGCTGGACGGTCGAGGGCGACAGCGTGATCGAGCTGTCGTGCCGGGGCGAGGCCGAGCAGCCTTTGTTTGACCGCATTCTCGGCTTCCTGCGGGGCTGTGAGCTCGATGGGGCCAGCCTTCCCGGGGGAAAGACGGCCTGGGCTTTTCGGACCTTGCACCGGCCCTGAGCCGGCGTGGAGGACGGTTCGCCCGGCGGCCAGAGCAGCACGCCCACCGCGTGCAGCGGGGCATCTTCGGAACGCAGCGACGCCACGCTGGCCCGACACTCAGTCGTCGTCATCGCGCTCTCGGCCCTCGCCGCCCTCGCGCCCCTCGTGCTCCTCGCCGCTTCGGTGGCAGCGGACGGAGTCGGCGATGTCGCGGATGCCGTCTTCGACATGCTCGGCGCGGACGCCGGCGGCGCTGTGCTCGTGGCATCCGTAGC
>JBEIQK010000351.1:0-6444 GCA_040376505.1 Alphaproteobacteria bacterium
CCGCCGATGTCTACGCCCTCCCTGTGTCGCCCCTCGCTGCTGCTCCTCCTGCTTCTGGCCTGCGAGGGCGGCAAGGCGCGGATCCCGGGAACGGAGCCTGACGCGCCTTCGCCGGACTCTGGCGAAACCGACAGCGGTGAACCACCTGCCCCCCCGGCGGGAGAAGGGCCCGAGACGCTCCCCTCGGCCAACGCCCTCTGGCTGCGCGATGAGCTCGAGTCACCCGGCTCCATCACCTTCAACGAGCTTCTGTACCACCACCCCACCGACCGCGGTCAGGAGTGGATCGAGCTGCACAACCCGATGGCCCTCGACATGGACCTCTCGGGCTGGCTTATCGAAGGGGGCGTCGACTTCACCTTCCCCGAAGGGGCCCTCATCCCGGCCGGCGGCTACCTCGTCATCGCCGCCGATCCCGCCGCGGTCCCCGGGGCCGTCGGGCCCTACGCGGGAACGCTCTCCCACACCGGAGAGCGACTGACCCTGCGCAACGCCACCGGCCGCCGCATCGACTCCGTCCTCTACGCCGAAGACGATCCCTGGCCGGTGGCCGCCGATGGCTCGGGGCACAGCCTCGCCAAGATCAACGCCGACGAGGCCAGCGACCGCGCCGAACACTGGGCTGCGAGCGCCGAGGCGGGCGGCACCCCGGGGGCCGACAATCTCCTCGACCCAGCCCGCCCTGCCACCACGGTGGAGTTGGTGCCCTTGGACGCCACCTGGGCCTACGACGACAGCGGCGCCTACCCGGCCAGCGACTGGGCCGCGCCCACCTACGACGACAGCGCCTGGGCGCGCGGTGCTGCCCTCTTCTACGCCGGCGACGTGCGGGAGGCGGTCGACGCCACGGTCTGGGCTTCGGCCGACAACTACTATGGACTGTACCTGGGTGCCGCCGACGGCTCGGATCTGCGCCAGATCGGCGAAGACGCCGATGGCGACTGGACCACCGCGGAGTCCTTTGAGGTGACGCTCTCTCCCACCGATCACCTGTTCATGGCGGCCTGGGAGGCCCCCTGGGACTCGGGCGGGCCGCAGATGGCCATCGCCGAGGTCGACCTGGGCGACTCGATCGTCAGCACCGCCGCGACCACCTTTGAGTGGGTGCTGGGGCCCACCGGCGCCTGCCCCGGCACCACGCCTCCCGATCCTCCCCCGGGGGAGGCGGCCCTCATGACCCTCATCGCCGACGCCAACGCCGCCGGCGACTGGGCGGCCCCGGCGGTGGAGGCGGTCGTCAACACAGACCCTTGGGCCTGGGCCCTCACCGGCTCCTTCGACGCCGACACCGCCTACATCTGGGCCGACACCTTTGGGGATCCGTCCACCACCAACACCGAAAACACCTACGCCCTCTTCCGCTCTGTGCAGCCCCTGCTCGGCGGGGCCGGCACCACCGAGCTCGCAGCACCTGGCACCACCACGCTCTTCCGCACCCCCTTCACCCTGGACGCCGATCCCGCCGCCACCACCCTCCTGCTGCGTTGCCAGATCGACGACGGCGCCATTGTCTACCTCAACGGGGTCGAGGCCCTGCGCCTCAACCTGCCAGCCGGCCCGGTCGACGCCGACACCCTGGCCTCGGCCGGGGTCGACAGCGCCGAAGAGACCTACCTGGAGCTGCCCACGAGCGCGCTGCTGCGCGGCGAGAACCTGCTGGCCGTCGAGCTGCACCAGGCCGAGGCGCCCGACGCCGACCTGCTCTTCGGCTGCGCGCTCAGCGCCACCGTGCACGTCGCCACGCCGGGCCCCACGCTGGCGCTCCACGAGGTGTCTGCCGCTGGTGATGCGCAATGGGTCGAGCTGATCGGGCTCAGCGACGGCAGCGTCGACACCGAGGGCCTGATCCTCAGAAACGACGCGGGCGACGAGCAGCGCCTCTCCGCCGGGGCCCTCGAAGCGGGGCAGCTCGCCCTGATCGACGCGCTGGATCTCGCCCTGCGCGCCAACGAGCCCTTGTTTTTGTTCGAGGCAGACGGCCTCACCCTGATCGACGCCGTGCGGGTCCACGATCAGCCGCGGGCCCGCCAGGGCGAGGGCGGCTCCTGGCGGCGGCCCACCACCGCGACCCCCGGCGAGCCCAATGTCATCGAGCTTGTCACCGACGTCGTGATCAACGAGCTGATGTACCACGCGCCCCCGCTGTCCACCGAGGGCACGCCCTTCGCCCCGCGCGCCGAGGAGTGGATCGAGCTGTACAACCGCGGCGAACAGACCATCGACCTGGGCGGCTGGCAGCTCGTCGACGCCATCGCCTTCTCCTTCCCGATCGGCACCGAGTTGGAGCCGGGCGCCTACCTCGTCGTCGCCCGCGACCCCGAGGCCCTGTCCGCCTTGCACCCCGAGGCCCGGGTGCTGGGGCCCTATGAAGGCGGCCTCTCCAACCGCAGCGACAACATCGTGCTGCGCGACGCCCGCGCCAACCCCGCCGACGCCCTGCGCTACTTCGACGGCGGGCGCTGGCCCCATGAGGCCGATGGCGGCGGATCCAGCCTGGAGCTGCGCGACGCCCGGGCCGACAACACCCACGCCGGCGCCTGGACCGCCAGCGACGAGGGCGCCCGCTCGACCTGGGAGACCTACCGCATCCGCGGCACGGCCGAGTCCAGCGTGGTGGGGCCCGACGGGCTCTGGGAAGAGTTGGTACTCGGCCTCCTCGACGAAGGCGTGGTGTTCATCGATGATCTGAGCGTGGTGGCCGATCCCGAAGGCGCGGCGGTCGAGCTCCTGGCCAACGGTGGCTTTGATCGGGGGGAGGCCGACTGGCGCATCCTCGGAAACCATCGCCACAGCACCGTCGTCGCCGATCCCGACGACGCCGGCAACCCGGTCCTGCGCCTGGAGGCCACCGGACCCACCGGCCACATGCACAATCATGTCGAGGCCACCCTGGCTGCCCCGGTCCTTCGCCAGACCTATGAGATCTCCTTTCGGGCGCGCTGGGTCTCGGGCAGCAATCAGGTCCACTCGCGGCTCTACTTCAATCGACTGCCCGCCACCACGCTGTTGGCGCAGCCCGACCGCTTCGGCACCCCGGGCGCGGTCAATTCCACGGCGACAGACGCGATGGGCCCGACCTTTGGCGCGCTCCGCCAGGACGTGGTGGTTCCCGCCGCCGGCGAGCCCGTGACCCTCTCGCTGGTGGTGGACGATCCCGACGGCCTCGAAGCGGTGCTGCTCTACAGCGGCGTGGCCGGCGAGGCGCTCAGCGCCCAGCCGATGACGGAGATCGAGGACGGTCGGTGGGAGGGTCAGATCGCCGGTCAGCCGGCGGGGACCCTCCTGCAGTTCTATGTCGAGGCGCGCGACACCCGCGGCGACACGAGCACACTCCCCGCCGGCGGGGCCGACTCCAACGCGCTGCTGCGGGTGGACGACGGGGAGGCGGCGACCAACGGGTTGCACAACCTGCGCATCCTCCTCACCCCCGACGTCAGCGACTGGCTGCACGATGACATCAACCTGATGAGCGATGATGCGGTGGGGGCCACCGTCATCTACGACGAGCGCACGGCTTTTTACGATGTCGGCGTGCGCGCCAAGGGCAGCCAGCGCGGGCGGCCGGAGGTGGCGCGGCTCGGCTACGCCGTCTCCTTCGGGTCGGATCAGCTCTTTCGCGGCAGCCACAGCAGCGTTCACCTCGATCGCTCCGAAGGCGTGTACTACGGCCAACGCGAGGTGTTGATCAACCTCGTGATGGCGCGCGCGGGCTCCGTCTCGGTCGAATACAATGATCTCGTTCAGGCCATCACGCCCCTCTCCGTGCACACCGGGCCGGCCGAGCTGCAGCTCGACCGCTTCAGCGGCCTCGTGCTCGACGCCCAGTTTGAAGGGGGCAGCGAGGGCGCGCTCTACGAATACGAGCTGATCTACTACCCCTACACCACCGACGATGGCACAGCCACCGGCTACAAGCTGCCCCAGCCCGACTCGGTCGTCGGCACCTCCATCACCGATCTGGGCACCGACAAAGAGGCCTACCGCTGGAATTTCATGCTGCAGAACAACGAGCGGCGGGACGACTACGACCCGATGATCGGCCTCGCCCAAACCTTCGGCGCCTCGGCCAGCGACCTGCGCGCCCAGGCGCCAGCGGTGATCGACGTCGATCAGTGGCTGCGGGCCTACGCCTTCGCCACCTTCAGCGGTGCTGTGGACAATTATGGCAGCGACAACAGTCAGCACAACGGCCGCTTCTACCAGCGCCCCGAAGATGGCCGGATGCTGTACTTTCCGCACGACCTCGACTTCTTCGGCGGCAGCAACATGCCGCTCATCGGAAACAGCGACCTCGCCGAGCTGCTGGTAGCGCCGCTGTGGCGCCGCGCCTACTACAGCCACCTTGAACAGATCCTGTCGCGTATCGACGAGGGTCAGTACCTCGCCCCCGCCTGCGCGCGGATGGAGCTGCTCCTGCCGGGACAAAACGTGGCCAGCGACTGTCAGTTTGTGGTGGATCGGGCGGCCTGGCTGCGCGATGGCGCCCCCGACGCCCTCACCCGTCGCTTTCCGGTCGTCGAATTCGCCATCACCTCGGGCGACGGCGCCGACTACACCACCGACAGCACCACCGTTGTGCTGGAGGGGGCCGGCTGGCTCGATGTGCGCGCGATCTTCGTCAACGGGGTATCCACGCCCTTCGACTGGCTCGATGGCGACACCTGGCAGGCCACGCTCACCCTCGCGGAGGGGGTCAATGCCCTGGACCTCCGCGCCGAAGACGGTGCCGGAGCCGCGGTGGGCGCCGACGCCATCGCCATCACCGTCGATCTGGCCGAGTAGCACACATCAATTTTGTGTGCCTCCTCCACGCCGCGTCCACCATAAGGCCCCGGCGATCTTCGTCGTCGCGGTGTTCAGGCGCCTCGACACCCCAGCAGGTACACGCGGTTGAGCCGCGAGCTCAGTCGCGCGTCGCCATTCGTTGCAGCCGACGGGTGATGGTGAACAGACCTGGCTCCGTGGCGCCCGCGGCCAACAGGGGCTCCAGGGCGGTGAGGCCCGCCTGGGCGGCGGCCCGGCGGTCGGCGCCGGAGAGGCGCTCCGCCTGATCGCGTCGGGCGCGGGCCAGCCCGATTCGCGGGCGCGGGCTGCCCGGCTCCGCCTCCAGCCAGAGGTGGTGGACATCTACCCGCTCGGCGAGCAGGGCCTGGGCGCGGGGTGTCGCGTCGGCCGGCGGCAAGGCCTCGACCGCCGCCTCCAGGGCGCGGCTCCAGTACGGCGCGATCTCGGCGATCGGACACCGGTGACGAAGCTGGTGCGCCAGCTCTCGGGCCAGGGCCGGCCGTCGACCGGCATCCGGGCTCGGCCACCCGGCGGCGGCCGCCTCCTCGTCGAGCTCGGCGCAGGTGGAGGCGAGGTGGAAGAGCAGCGCGGAAGCGACGGTGTCACCGGCGGCGGCCACCGGCAGCTCCCAGGCCTCCACGAAGGGCCGAAGGCCGCGCCAGGCCAGGAGCCGCGCCGGCCCCTGCTCCTCGATGGCGTCGATGGCCTCCACGAGGGCGACCCCCAGGCTGGCCGAGAGGAAGGCCTCGACCTCGGGGCTGAGGGCGTCGCGGGCGTCGGGCAGGTAGAGCGGCGACTCCAATCCCCCAGACTCGGTCTCAGACAGGGCGCCGCGACGCCGCAAGCCCTCGATCTGCGCCGTCACCGCCTCCACCGGCCGTCCGAGGGCGCGCGGAAACAGGCGCGCGGGCACGCCCTCCGGGGGTCCCAAGGCGATGATCAGCAACAAACGCTGATCCTCTTCGGACAGAGCGGCGTACTCGGGGGCCCAACTCATCCACACCTCGGCCCGTCGACCCACCGGAGTGCCGCCGGCGGCGAGGGGCGCCCCGGCGGATAACGGACCCCCGACCGCCGCGCCCGATCAAGGCGGGATCGGCCTCGTCGGTGCGCGTGAGGGCGTCACCGACAATTGCTCTTCCCGTCGGGGCCGCACCCCAAGCGGTCGATCAGGTGCACAGCACCAGGGCCGGTTCATCGGAGAGGGGCAGCACGCCGTCGCCGCGCGGGGTCTTGAGGTGCAAGGCGCCGCCCTCGACGGAGGCGTCCACCCCTTCGAACTGCACGCGGGTGGCGCTCCGAATGGCGATGCCCTGGCCCATCGCGGCGGGAGCCGGCTCCAAACCGGCGGCCCCCCAGAGGGAGATCACCGCCGCGCGGCCGCTCCGACTCTCGTGGACGTAGCTCAACTCGAGGCGATCCCCTTCTTCGTGCACGGCGACGAGGCGCCAGGCCTGATCATTGGGGCGCACCGCGGCGAAGCCCCACAGGCGCACCACACCAAAGGGGCGATCGAGGAAGGAGGCGCGGAGGGAAGATGCGAGGGAAGATGCGGACATCCGCCCCCCTATCCCGCCGACCAATCCCGCAACCATGCCGATGAAGCCCTTGATCTGCCCTGCCCCGACGCCGGCCTGAGCCCTTCAGCCGCCGTCGGCG
>JBEIQK010000530.1:0-4646 GCA_040376505.1 Alphaproteobacteria bacterium
CAGGAGCTCAAGGCCTGAACCCTGCGTAGAAATCCAGTGCGATCTTGCCGTAAACGGTCAGGTTCCAGCCGGTTCGGGCCGTTTCGTCCTCCATCCACGGAGCGCCTCTTGCCTCACTACACCTGGTCTCACCGCGTCAGCTTTGGGGAGTGTGATCCCGCCGGCGTCGTCTACTTTCCCCGCTACTTCGAGTGGTTTCACGAGGCGATGGAGGAGTGGTTCGACGTGGAATTGGGCGTGCCCTACGCCCAGGTGCTCCAGCGCTTTGGCTTTCCGGCCGTGCGCACCCAGGCCGAGTTTCGGGCCCCCTGCAAGATGGGCGAGATCGTCAGCGTGGAGCTGCGGGTGGGCCACAGCACGCGCAGCTCGCTGCAGCTCGACTACCAGGTGTTGGGCCCGTCGGGCGGCCTGCGGGCCACCGGCGCCACCACCGTGGTGATGGTGGGCGTGGTCTCCGGCGAGGCCGATCACTTCCGCTCGGTCACCATCCCCGAAGAGCTGCGCCAGCGGATCGACGCCTTCGCCCAGGGGCTCAGGCCAGCTTGATGCAGATGTTGCGCGCCTCGCTGAAGAAGGCGAGCGAGAGGTCGCCGCCCTCGCGGCCGACGCCGCTGTCTTTCATGCCGCCGAAGGGCACGCGCAGATCGCGCAGCAGCCAGGTGTTGACCCAGACCATGCCGGTGTCGAGGGCGGCGCTGACGCGGTGGGCGCGGCCCAGATCGCGGGTCCAGACGCTGGCGGCGAGGCCGTAGCGCACGCCGTTGGCGATCTGCAGGGCCTCCTCTTCGGTGTCGAAGACGTGGACGGTCACCACCGGCCCAAAGATCTCCTCGGTGGAGACCCGGCAGCCGGGCTCAAGGCCGGTGATCACGGTCGGCAGGTAGAAGGCGCCATCTAAACAGTCTCCGCCGAGGCCGGGCCGGGCACCGCCGGTGGCGACCTCGCCGCCCTCCTCGCCGGCCAGGGCTACATAGCCCTCGATCTTGGCGCGGTGGCCCTCGGAGATGAGGGCGCCCAACTCGGTGGACGGATCGCGCGGATCGCCCACCTTGAGCCGGGAGACCCGCTCGATGAAGGCCGGGATGAAGCGATCGGCGATGCCGCGCTGCACGAGCAGGCGGCTGCCGCACAGACAGATCTGCCCCTGGTTGAGGAAGCCGGCGCGCACCGTGCCCTCGACGGTGGCGTCAAAATCGCAGTCATCGAAGACCAGGGTCGCGTTCTTGCCGCCCAACTCGAGGCTGAGCTTCTTGAACGAAGGGGCCGCCGCCGCCGCCACCGTCGCCCCGGTCGAGGTGCCGCCGGTGAAGGAGATCGCCGAGACCGCCGGATGGGCCACCAGGGGGGCGCCGCACTCGGGCCCCAGGCCGTGAATCAGGTTGAAGACGCCGGCCGGCAGCCCCAAATCGACGAGCAGGGCCGCGAGGGCGCTGGCCGTGCGCGGGGTGAGCTCGCTCGGTTTGCACACCAGGGTGTTGCCCATGGCCAGGGCCGGGGCCACCTTCCAGGAGAGCAGGTACAAGGGGAGGTTCCAGGGCGTGATCAGCGCCGCCACCCCCACCGGCTTGCGCACCGTATAGTTGAGGGCCCCGTCCATGTGGTGGGCGTCAGACCGTTCATGCCGCAGGGCGCCGGCGAAGAAGCGGAAGTTCTCGATCACCCGCGGGATGTCGACCGTGCGGGCCACGCTGATCGGCTTGCCGGTGTCTGCGCTCTCCAGGGCGGCGAATTCCTCGGCCCGCTCGCGGATCGCCGCCGCGACGGCCTCCAGCAGGCTGGCGCGGCGCTCCCGGCCCCATTGGGCCCAGGGCCCCTGGCGGGCCGACACCGCGGCGGCGACGGCGGCGTCGACATCTTCGCGGCCCGACCGAGGGATCTGGGCGACGATGCGGCCGGTGGCCGGCGCGACCTTGTCGAGCCAGGCCCCGGCCTGGGCCGGCACCAGCGCCCCGTCGATGCAGTTGAGCCAGCGGGGGGCCCCCCGGCAGGGAGCGGAGCGGTCGACATCGGAACCTCCAGGTTGGTTAGCCTTAGCCGATGAACCCGCGCCCCGCCTCGCTCTCCCTGCTCTGTCTCCTCGCCTGCAAAGACAAAGGCACAGACCCGGCCGGCTTCGCCGCCACCCGGGCGCCCACCGCGGTCTTCCCCTCGGCCGAGCTCGTCGATGACGGCGGATTCCTCGACATCCCCGCCGATCTGCTCCCCGTCCCCGAGGGGGGCAGTCCGATGCCAGTGGAGCGCCTGATCCACCGCGCCGGCTTCAGCCCGGTGCAGACCACCGTGATCGAGCTCGACGCTGAGGTCGATCCGGCCTCGCTCCCCGGCCCCACCGGCGGCGGCAGCCCCGACAGCGTGATGATCTGGGATCTCACCGCCGGGGCGCGCATCCCCGCCTTCGCCGAGCTCGACGCCTGGCCCGGGCAAGACACGCCCCTGCTGCTGGTGCGGCCCTTGGTGGCGATGCCGGTGGGCCACCGGGTCGCCGTGGTGCTCACCAGCGCGGTGCTCGATCTGGACGGTGACAGCCTGCCCTCGCCAGACTGGTTCGCGGCCCTGCTCGATGGCGGAAAGGTCGAGGGGGTCGACGGCGAGCAGACCCGCGATCTGCTCGACAGCCTGCAGTCTTTGGGCGTGGACGACATCACGCTGGCGGTCGACTTTCCCATCGGCGACGGGGCGGCGGCCACCCGCCACCTCGCGGCCCAGGCGACGGCGCCGAGCGCCTCGCGCTGGCTCGACATCTACGACGTCGACGCTGGCGACGACCTGCCCGCGGGCATCTGGCGGCGACTGGAGGGGCGCTTCACCGTGCCCAACGCCCTGGCCGATGACGTCGCCTTTGTGCTGGATGACGCCGGTCTGCCCACCGACCAGGGCGAGGCCGAGGCCAGCGTCTTTGTCTACATGCCCGAGTCGGTGCGCGGCGCCGCCCCCGGCTCTGTTCCGGTCTGGATCTTCGGGCACGGCATCTTCGGGCGCCCCGACGACTACTTCCTCGACGAGGAGGACGCCGACGGCGTCATCGATCTGGCCAACCGGGCCGGCGCGATCGTCATCGCCACCACCTGGCGGGGCCTCACCTACACCGACCTGCCCACCGCCATCGCCGTGGGCAATGACTTTGGCCGCATCCCCGAGCTCACCGACAAGCTGGCCCAGGGGGTGGCCAACACGGCCTCGCTCTCGGCCTGGCTGCGCGAGGGGGGCCTCGCCGATGATCCCGAGCTGATGGGCCTCCCCGACCGAGGCCAGCTCTCCTACTACGGCATCAGCCTGGGCAGCATCGAGGGCGCCGTCTTTCTGTCGCAGCAGACCGCCATCACCCACGCGGTGCTGCATGTGGGCGGCAGCGCCTGGTCCACGATGCTGGAGCGGTCGAGCAACTGGCCGCAGTTCGAGCTGCTCGTGAGCAATTCGGTGCCCGACCCCAAGGATCGGCAGCTCCTCTACGCCGCCAGCCAGCTCTTCTGGGATGAGGGCGATCCGGCCAGCTTTGTCGACGAGCTCGCCGGCCGCAGCCTGCTCTGGCAAGAGGCGATCGAAGACGATCAGGTGCCCAACCTCACCACCGAGCTGCTGGCCCGCAGCGTCGGGGCCACCCTGCTCGACCCCGCGGCCACGGCGCCGGCGGGCCTCGCCACGGGCGGCGCACCCCAAAGCGGCCTGACGGTGGCACAATTCGATCCCCAGATGCCGCCCTGCGAGGCGGCCAACCGCCCCTGCGAGCGCAGCGGCGCCCACGGCCTGCCGCGGCGCTGGGAGGGCACCAAGCAGCAGACCCTGCGCTTCCTCGACCCCGCGGATCCCGGCGTGGTCGAACACTTCTGCGGCGAGGCGGTCTGCAGCGCCGACAACACCGGCGGCTAAGGGCGGCGGCGCTTGGGGCGATCCTCGGGGATCGCGGTCCAGGGGTCTTCGGGCCAGGCGTGGCGCGGGTAGCGGCCGCGCAGGTCCTTGCGCACCTCCTGGTAGGTGCGGGTCCAGAAGCTGCGCAGATCCTGGGTGACCTGCACCGGCAGTCGGTTGGGGGACAGCAGGTGCACCATCAGGGCCACCCGGCCGCGGGCGAGGCGCGGGGTGTCGGCCATGCCAAAGAGCTGCTGCACCCGGGCGGCCAGTACGGGGGCGCCCTCGCCGTCGCCATAGTCGAGGGCCACGGTGGAGCCGCTCGGCACCTCCATGCGGGCCGGGGCTTCGGCCTCTACCAGGGCGCGGATGGCGTGGGGCAGCCTGCCCTGCAGCTCGCCCAGGAGATCGAGGTTGCGCAGCTCGGTGAAGGAGCGGCGGCCGTAGCACAGCTCGGCGTGCAGCTCGCGCAGGTCGGCCGACCAGACCGGCAGCTCGGCCTCGGGCAGGGTGCGGGCGAGGAAGCGCAGGCGGGCGATCCACTGGGCGACCTCGCCTTCGATCGGCAGGATCGGCCGGCCATCGCGGCGCAGGGCCTCGACCAGCACGGCGGCGACGGCCTCGGGATCGGCGGGGCCGGGGGGCGGGCCCTCCTTCAGGATCAGCGCGCCAAAGCGCTCGACGGCGCGGTGCACCACGCTCTCGCGGGTGGGGTCCCACTGGAGCTGCACCTCGCGGGGGGGGGTGACGAGGGTGGGGGGCAGCACGCCGGCCCCGCGGCGGGTGAGGTCGCGGCTGGG
>JBEIQK010000582.1:0-4314 GCA_040376505.1 Alphaproteobacteria bacterium
CCGAGCCGCCGCCCCGCCGCGCAACCTCCACCGCTCCAAGCGCGATGCTGGGCGCGGTGTTGCGGGGCGAGGGCTCGACGATGATGTTGGCGGCGGGCAGATCGGGGAGCTGCTGGCGCACGAGGGCGGCCATGTCGGGGCCCGTGACCACCAGCACCCGCTCGGGGGGGATCAGGGGGCTCACCCGGGCCACGGTGCGCTGCAGAAAGCTGGGCCCGCCGTCCAGCGAAAGGCACTGCTTGGGGCGATCCTTGCGCGAGAGCGGCCAGAACCGGGCCCCGCGGCCCCCGGCGAGGATCAGGGCGTAGAGGGCGGACATGGGGACCTAGCCGCCAAAGAGGCGGGGCTCGATGCGGGCCAGGGCGGCGTAGGCCACCACCGACACCGCGTTGGAGAGGTTGAGGCTGCGGGTGGGCCCCACCATCGGGATGGTGTAGCCGCCGCGCGCGGTGACCCACTCCCGGGGCAGGCCCACCGACTCGCGGCCAAAGACGAGCACGTCGCCGCGGGCGAAGGGGGCGGCGGTGAAGACGGTGGCCCCGTGGCTGCTGAAGAGGTGGGCCGGACGGTCGCCGACCCAAGCCCAGAAGGCGTCGGCGCTGGCATGCTCCACCACATCGACCTGCTTCCAGTAGTCGAGCCCCGCGCGGCGCACGGCCTTCTCGTCGGTCTGGAAGCCGAGCGGGTGCACCAGATGCAGGCGGGCCCCGACGGCGAGGCAGAGGCGGCCGGCGTTTCCGGTGTTCGGCGCGATCTCGGGGCAGATCAGGGCGATGTGGAAGTTGGGCTCCACCGACTAGGCCTCGTTCGCCGGCTCGTCGTGCAGGCCGATGATGACCTTGGCGGGCTCGATCACGCGGTCGCCGATGCGGTAGCCCACCGAGAAGACCTCCATCACGATGTTGTCGAGCGCCGGATCGGCGACGGGCATGGTGGTGATGGCGTCGTGGATGCGCGGATCGAAGCGGGCGCCCTTGCCGGGGACCTCCTCCAGGCCGAGCTTCTGGAAGCCCTCCATCGCCTGGTGCAGCACCATCTCGAGGCCCTTGGTGAGGTCTTCGAGGGTGCCGCCGCGGCGGGCGGCGTCGACCGACCGGCGCAGGTTCTGCACCGGCTCGAAGAGGGTGGTGACGACCTCGCCGCGGCGCAGCTCTTCGCGCAGGGCGGCGGCGCGCTCCAGGCGGGTGCGGGCGGCCGCCACCTCGTCCTGGTTCTTCTGGTAGGCGGCGCTGACCGCGCGCAGCCGGCCGCGCAGCTCTTCGACGGTGGCCTCGAGCTCGGCCACCCGGGCGGCGGCGGGGTTGGGGAATGCCTCGACGTTGTCGGACGCGTCGAGGACGTCGGGGGCGACCTCTTCGGCGGTGTCCTGGGGCTCGGAAGACGCGGGCTTGGGGCTGTCGGGGTTCGACATCGGCGCACTCCTCTCTTCAAGGGCGCTGGCGGCGTGGGCTCTGCGCAGCCAGCGTGATCGGGCGGGCATCGGGGTTGTCGGGGCAAAAGCCCCTGGCGGCGGCAACGGTAACCACCACCCCCCAAAGGTCAACGCGCGCCCCGCGGCCCGATCGACGGCCTTGACCGCTGCCGATCGGTGTTTAGACAGGCCACCGACCGGGCTTCCGTCGGCAACAACCCGGCGCGCGGCGAGGCCCTTTGGCGCAGGAATTCTCTCCATGAACGACAAACAGAGCCGCCTGCTCCTCGGGCTGGCGGTCGCCCTCATCGCCCTGGTCGCCCTCGTCACCCTGGTTGAGCCCACCAAGGTCGAAGGCGAGCCCGAGTCCCGCACCTGGACCGCCATCGAGAAGGACCTCAAGGCCGATCAGATCGACAAGCTGGAGCTCCAGAAGGGCGAGGTGCGCGCCACCTTCGCCCGCACCGAAGACGGCTGGGCGATGACCAGCCCCAAGGCGGTGGCCGCCGACGGCCGGCGCCTCGACGAGATCGCCGACGCCTTCGCTCGCATCGAGCTGGCCGATGACCTCGGCGCCGACAAGCTCAGCGGCTACGGCCTCGACCCGGCGAAGATGACGGTCACCGCCACCTTGAAGGATGGCCGCACGCTCTCGATCGCCGTGGGCGACGACGCGCCAGTGGGCTGGCAGTCCTACGTCAAGGACGGGGCCGGCCACGCCCGCCTGAGCCGGGCTCGGCTCTCCGACACCTTCGGCGTCGATCCGCTCGACCTGCGCAGCCGCGAGATGCTGCGCTTCTCGGAGAGCGCGGTCACCCGGCTGGTCCTGGAGATTGGGCCGCAGCGCTTCGACCTCGAAGAAGACGACCATGGCTGGTGGGTCACCGCCGCCGGTCCGGTGGTCTCACCGCGCACCCGCGCCGATGAGTCGCGCATCGAGCGCTCCTTGAACGCCCTGCGCGACCTGCGCGCCGAGTCCCTCCCCTCCAGCCCGATCCCGCTGCCCGCGGTCGACCGCCTCATCCGCCTCACCGAGGGGAGCACCACCCTGGAGCTGCAGTTGGGCCCCCTCGCCGACGGCCAGCGCCTCGCCGTCGCCCCCCTGCAAGAGGGGGCCGTGCCGGTGCGCAGCTCGGTGCTCGACAGCGATCTGCGCGACACCCTTGAGCACTGGCTCTCCACCCGCCTGATTCCGGTGCGCCCGGTCACGGTGGACGCCGTGGAGGTCAAGCTCGGCGCCCAGACCTTGGAGGGCAAGCGCACCGAGAATGGCTGGTCGGAGCCCAAGGCCGAGGCCACCCTCTCGGCCCTCGTGGCGGTGCGCCTCAACCGCAACCGTCCAGCCCCCGAGCCGGCGGGCGAGCCCTGGGGCCAGATCGTCCTGCGCGAGGGCACCACCCGCCTGGAGGCGGTCGACCTCTTTCAAGTCACCCCCGAGGGCGACCGGGTGGCCCGCGATCGGGCCGGCGGACCGGCCTTCCTGCTCGCCCAGTCGGAGATCCAGCGCATCCTCGACGGCATGGCCGGCATCACCCAGGCCAACCCCGATGAGCCGGCGCGCCCGCCCTCTGGCATGCAGGGCCTCGAAGGCCTCGATCTGGACATGCTCGGCGGGGCCCTGCCCCCTGGATTTGGCGCCCCCGAGTAGGCCTCAGGGCCGCAGGCCGCCCAGCACCGAGGCCTGACGGAAGGCCACGGGGTTGGACAAGCGCAGGCCCCGGGCGGCCGGCTGGCGGAGGAGATGCTCGAAGGAGCGCCGCCAGACGCGGTTGCCGACCAGCCACAGGCCCACCGCCAGGGGCAGGGCGAAGGCGGGGATGGCGAGGTGGTCGAGCCCGCCCAAGAGACCCACCGCCGCGAGCGTGATCGCGAGCCCCCGGGCGATGGTGTGCAGGCGGAGCTGCTGCAGCACGGTCTGCGCGGCGGCCTGCAGGTCGTCGTCGTCGCCGAGGAGGGCCAGGGCGGCGCGAAGGCCGCTGTGACCGCGGCGGTGCTCGCCGGCTGCGAGGTCGGCGAGGCCGCGCACCAGCATCAAGGGCCCGCGCACCGGCCGCTTGTCGGGGATGGCGGTCAGCGCCTCCAGCGCGGCCTTGGGATCGACGCCGTGAAGGTGGGTGATGGCGAGGTTGTAGGCCATCCCGGTGTCGCTCGGGAAGTACCGGCTGCCCATCCACGCCGCCATCTGGGCGTGCTCGTGCTCGCCCAATTGCTCGGCCACGCCGACGGCCCAGACGTAGGCGGCCTTGCGGTAGTGGTTGGTCTCATAGGCGGCGGTAAAGGCCCGCAGCGCTTCGGGCAGGCTGCCCTTGCGAAGGGCGACCATGCCGTCGCGCAGCGGATCGGCGCCGTCCTCGTCGTCCATCCAGAGGATGGCCCCACCGCCGCCCTCGCTCGACTCCGCGCCCCGCTGCTCCTCCCCTTCGCCCGGCGCCTGGCCGGTGAGGACGAGGCCGCAGTCGGCGGTGTGGTGGAAGGCCACCAGCGACTCGACGCCCTCGGGGCTGCCGCGCACCCCTTGGAGGATCTTGATGAAGCGGAAAAAGGCCTCGCGCTCGGGGGCCTGGGGGTTGGGGTCGAAGCGGTAGAGGTAGAGCAGGTAGTGCTCCGGCCCGTCTTCTCCCATGCGCTGCACCGCGAAGAGCTGCTCGGGGCCAGGAACTTCGAGGGGGCCAAACTGCATCGCCTCGGCGCCGTCTTCGGGGAAGGTGCGGCGCAGGAAGGCGGCGACCTCGCCGGCCAGCTCGGAGGGCAAGGCGGCCTGCGGATCGGCCTCTCGCACCTCCGACCAGCCGTAGCGAGCGAAGTAGCTGCGCCGGAGCTGCTCGATGCGCCGCCGGCAGTGCTGGATCTCGGCCTCGGCCACCTCGCCGTCTTCGTAGCGCAGCGAGGCCGAGGCGATGCGC
>JBEIQK010000242.1:0-8376 GCA_040376505.1 Alphaproteobacteria bacterium
ATGGCGATGGCCTCGCCGGCGAGCGGATCGACCTCCACCGCGGTCGCCACCGCCCCCGATCGCGCCGCCGCCAGGGCCGCCACCCCGCAGCCCGCCCCCACGTCGATGACGCGCTTGCCCGCGACAAGATCGGGGTGATCGAGCAGGTAGCGGGCCAGCCCCACCGAGCCCGGCCAGGCGAAGGCCCAGTAGGGCGGCGCCATGTTCTGCTGCTGGAGGAGGGCCTCGGTGGCGCTCCACAGCGGGGTCAGCTCGGTGGCGAGCTGCAGGGTCAGCTCCGGCACCGTCGGATGCACGGCGGGAGCGGTGAGCGTGCGGATGAGGTCGCGCATGGCTGGCCCGCATAGCCCCGCCTGCGCTACCCTGCCCCCATGCGCATCGATCTCGGCGCCCTGGTGGCCCTCAGCTGGCTCTTCGCAGCCCTTGGCTTCACCCTGCTCTTTGGCAGCAGCCTGGGCACCCGCGGCCTCGCCTGGATGGCCATTCACCACAGCCTCTGCGCGATCGGCTGCGCCCATGAGCTGC
Organism: Alphaproteobacteria bacterium; assembly: GCA_040376505.1. GTDB lineage: Bacteria > Myxococcota_A > UBA796 > UBA796 > UBA2385 > JBEIQK01. The sequence continues at coordinate 526 of JBEIQK010000242.1, forward strand.
GGCGGGCCTGGCGCCGCCGCCGCCCGCTGCTGCCCCGCCGCCCGGACTAGCCGAGCCGACGCCGCACGAGGCGCGCGCTCACCCGCAGCTCTTCGCCGGAGCGGATCGCGTGGTGGGAGACCTCGCCCTCGACCTCGGTGGAGAGCGACACCGCCTCGCCGCCGACGAAGGCGCCCTTCCAGCGCAGGTGCTCGCTCACCGGCACGAGCCCTTGGGGGTCGCGCCCCGCCGCGGCCTCTTCGCGGGCCAGGGCCTCGTCGCACCAGTCCACATAGGTGGGGTGGTTGACATGGGCCTGGGGGTCCATCCAGCCGTGCCAGACGGCGAATTCCCAGGGGGCAGTCGCCCGGGGCGGCGCCGGCAGCGGCTCCACCACCAGGGGCCCCGGGCTGCGCAGGGCGAAGGCCTCGATCAGGCTGGGCGCCGCCCGCCCCGGCTTCCAGCCCCCCTCGGGCCCGCGCTTGACGTGCACCCAGTCCTGGGTGGCCTCCACGAGGGGCCGGCCATCGGCATCGTAGAGGCCGAGCTCGCGACGAAAGAGGGTGCCGCGCAGCACCTGGGAGACCCAGGTGCGCCCCTCCACCGCCACGGTGCTGGGCAGCTCGCCGTGGTGGCGCACCGCCATCGCCGCCACCACAAAGCCGCAATTCTCCTCGACATAGCGGCGCGGATGCCAGCCCCCCACCACCGAGGCCTCGGTGGCCAGGGTCTGCAGCAGGCGCCAGACCTCGCCCGCCCGGGCCACATGGCGCGGCGAGACCCCATGGCGGCCTGGCTCCAGCTTGCAGATCACGAGGCCCATGCGGCGCTGCCCTCCGGCCTCTGCGGCCGGCGCCCGTCTACTCCGTTCCCCCGCGAAGGGCCCCTGCCTCGCGTATGATGCGGCCATGTGGACCCTCCTCCTCGTCTCCTGCAGCAGCTCGGGCCTCCTCTCCGCCCCCACCCAGCCGGGGCCCGAAGTGGTCGAAGACAGCGGACCCTCCGAGGATGGCGAGGGGAGCGACGGCGGCGCAGGCGAGCCCCCCACCGAGGAGCCGGGCGAGTCGATCGGCGACGGGCCGCCCCCGAGCCCCTGGCCCACCGCCCCGGAGCCGATGCTCTGCTCCATCGCGCTGCAGTGCCCCGCGGGCATCGCCGACGAGCCCAAGTCGGCCTGCACGCTGCTCATCGTCCGCGGCGACGCCGACAGCGCCGCCGAGTACAGCGGCCCCGCCGGCGTCGAGCTGCGCGGCCGCTCCTCCTTCGCCGCCCCCAAGCCGCCCCTGTCGATCGAGCTGCGCGACGGGGCCGGCGAAGACGCCCCCACCGACCTCTTCGGCATGGGCGCCGAGGCCGACTGGGTGTTGAACGGCATGTACTTCGACCGCGCCCTGCTGCGAAACAAGCTGGCCTACGACGCCTTCCGCGCCTTTGGATCCAACAACTGGGCGCCCCAGTCGGTCTACTGCACCCTGTCCATCAACGACACCCCCTACGGACTGTACACCCTGATCGAGCGCGTGAAGTGGGATGACGACCGCATCGCCATCGACCCCGACGGCGAGAGCGGCCGGGCCTTTGTCGCCAAGCTCCAAGACGCCGACTTTCTGTACAACAACTGGCTGGGCTACGGCGGCTGGAAGATCGTCTCCCCCTCCCAGGAGTCCCTCTCCACCGAGGCCCGCGCCACGCTGACCACCTTCTTCGATGGCTGGTATGGCGCTCTGTCCAGCAGCAGCCCCGACGACCCCGACAGCGGCATCTTCGCCTACATCGACCTCGACAGCGCCGTGGACATGGTCATTTTGGAGGAGCTCTTCAAGAACAACGACGCCTGGTACCTCTCGGTCCACATCTACAAGGCCGCCGACGGAAAGCTCCACTTCGTACCCTGGGACCTCGACCTCTCCCTCGGCCAGCCCTCCTACAATGACAACGAGAACCCCCACTCCTGGGTGCTCTACCGCCCCGACTGGATCGCCCGGATGGGCCGGGTGCCGGCCTTCAAGGAGCGCCTCATGAGCCGTTGGGCAGAATTGCGGGCGGGCCCGCTGGCCGATGGCAACCTCGAAGCCGCCATGAGCCACTTTCAGTCGACCATGACCGCCGAAGCGATTGAAGAGAACTTCCGCCTCTTTCCGATCGAGACGATCCAGTTCGGCGGCAGCTACCTCTACGCCGTCTCCTCCTACGAAGAAGAAGACGCCCGCGTGCGCGCCTGGATCGCCGCCCGAACCCTGTGGATGGACGAGAACATCGACGAATGGTAGCCGCTCGCCTTGCCCTGCTCCTCGGTCTCCTCGGCTGCCCCCGCGCCGAGGTGGTGGACTACTGCACCGAAGCGGACTGCCCGCCCTGCACCCGCGACGCCGAGTGTGTCTTTACCGGCAACTCCTGCACCGACACCGTCTACTGCGCCCACGAAGACAGCAAGATCGCCGTGGTTCAGATCGGCTGCAGCAAGGCCCAGGAGCGGCGCTGGCCCGACCCCTCGGCCTGCGTCTGTGACGACACGGTCTGTCAGTCCGCCGACTGAGTCCTACCGGGTGGTGCGCAGCGCCTCGGTGTCGCGGATAGAGTCAGTGGGGGTCTCTCCATCGGCGCCGGCCTTGTCGACCACCAGGACCGCCTCCTCCGCCGGCAGGTAGCCTTCATCCCCGGCGTCGAGGACGAGGCCGGGCGCCATCGCCTGGGCCATCGCGGTCGCAGTCTTGGCCGCCCGGCTGCTCGGTGGGTCGGAGACCAGCACCTTGCTGCCCCAGGCGCCGAGCCCGTAGAAGGAGGCGAAGTCGGTGCCCGAGAGCACGATGTGCTCGGCGAAGCAGGGGCCGTCGATGCAGACAGAGGCGCTGGTGAGGATGTCATCCCAGACCGAGACCTCCACCCAGTCGATGGTGAAGACCTGGTTGGTGGCGCAGCTCGTGGCCGTGGCGGTCTGGGCATTGTTCGGGCCAAGGCTCCAGCCGCACAGGTCCTCGATCGGCGTCGAACCCGCCACCGTCACCGAGATGCGCTCGATCACCGCCAGCCGGCCCACGATGAGGTTGTCGTCGTAGGAGAAGTCCAGGTAGGTGGGCGAGCCCCACCAGTACATCGCCAGGGCCGCGTACAGAGCGCCCTCGCTCGGCAGCGGCAGGTCGGCCTCGGTCCAGCTCCCCGGCGGGTCAGTCAAGGCCCAGGAGGCGTTGTAGAAGGAGGTGGCCTCGCGGTTGTTGAGGATCGCCGCGTCGCCCGACGAGACCGACATCCCCGGTGCCGAGCTCGGCGCAACATAGTGGGGCATGGCCGCCACGTTCTGCTTCCAACGCAGGGCGTGCTGGCCCCACTCGCGGGTGTCGTTGATCTCCGAATACGCGGCATAGGTGCCGTACTGGCTCATCGTGAAGATCGTGGTGGTGGTGGTCAACGCATCGGTCAGCGCGTAGAAGGAGTCCCGCACCGCGTAGGTTTCGGCGGGACTGACCGCGCTGGTGTCTTCGGTCAGGGCGAGGTCCACCGCCTCATCGCGCGCGCGCTCCCAGTCCTGGGCCGCAGAGACCTTCACCGTAAGCATCATCAAAAGAAGAGCAGACATGAGCAACTCCGTTATGGTAGCGGGCCGATGCGTCGACCCGACCCACAACAGATACCCGCCCACCCCGCTCCACGGACCCCTCGCACTTCCTACAGACTCGCCGCCTCGGCCTCCTGGAGGCGCCCCAGGGCCGGGTGCATCACGGCGAACCAGAGCGGCGGCACCAGGGCCAGCAGGATGCTCGTCGGGTAGCCGGCCGGCAGCTCCGGGGCCTCGTCGAAGTGGCGCAGGTCGAGGTAGGGGCGGGTGGGGTGGGCGTGGTGATCGGCGTGGCGCGTCAGATCGAAGAGCAGCAGGCGGCCGAGCGTGCGGTTGCTGTTCCAGGAGTGGGCCGGCCGCACCCGCTCGTAGCGGCCATCCTCTCCGCGGGCCCGCGACAGACCATAGTGCTCGATGTAGTTGACGGTCTCCAGCAGCAGCCAGCCGGTCACGCTGGCCGCCATCCAGCACAGGGCCGCCAGGGGCCCCGCCCAAGCGGCCGCCAGCGCCACCAGCGCCACCTGCACAATCAAGCCCACCAGCACCTCATTGCGCAGGGACAGCGCCGACCGCCCCTGGCGCCGCAGCCGGCTCGCCTCGATGTCCCAGGCGCTGGCGAAGCCGCCGGGCACCGAGCGCAGCCAGAAGCCGTAGACGGTCTCGCCGCGGCGGGCGCTGGCCGGATCTTCGGGAGTGGCCACCCGGGCGTGGTGCCCGCGGTTGTGCTCGACGATGAAGTGGGCGTAGAGCGTGCTCCCGAGCAGCACCCGCGCCAGGTTCTGCTCGAAGCGCCGCGACCGGTGGCCGAGCTCATGGGCCACGTTGATGCCGAGCGCCCCGCAGGAGAGCCCCACCGTGCCCACCGCGCCCAGCAGGGCCCAGCCCTCGATGTGGCCGGTCTTCACCACCCACAGCAGGGCCACCACCATGCCCACCTGCACCAGGGCGAGCCCGTAGAGCAGCAGGTCGCCCAGGCGCCGCTCCAGGGGCCCGCGCGCAGCCCGGTTCTGGGTGGTGCCCGGCAGGTGGCGCTCGAGGATCGGCACCAGCACGAAGACGAAGGCAGGCGCGAGCAGCACCCAGGGCCCGCCCCAGGCGAGGCTGAGGAAGCCGAGCAAGGGCACGAGGTAGGCGAAGAGGTAGGCGGCGACCGGCATCAAGCCTCCAGGCGTTTCTATATCGAACGCTCGTTATAAATACGGCCCGCGCCGAGGGCCGTCAAGCGAAGGCTGCGCCAAATCCCGGATCATCCGCCCCGCAGGCGCTCGCAGGTGGTGCCTGCCGGGGCCCGGGTCATCAAGAAGGTGCTGTTGGCCGGATCGGCCGACACCTTGGGGCTGATCGCGAAGAGCCGGTTGCTGGCCCCCACGGTCTGCTGCACCAGATCGCGCACCTGCAGGGTGCCCGCGATGCGATCGGCCTTGCCCTGCCCGGCGTAGTGGGTCTGCGAGCTCTGGACGGTGTAGACCTCGACCATCCCGCCGAGGGGCAGCTCCACGAGGAAGGTGGCGGCGGGCTTTCCGTCGCCCTCGAAGTCGCGCACGGATGGGTCTTCGGCGGTCGTGGGCACCCGGCCCCCCGAGGCCATCGGGTCGTAGCCCACCACCATCGGCCCCGGATCGGCGGTGTAGCGCAGCACCCCATCGACCACCTCCACCGTGATCGGGTAGCGCCGCACCGGCACCGCCTTGGAGAAGGCCAGCGGGATCACCGTCTTCGACAGCCCGCCCCGCGGCACCGCCTCGACGAGGCAGACCTCGTGCACCATCTCAAGGCCGTCGGCCCCCACCTCAATGCGCCCCAGCACGATCTGGTGACTGGCCACCTTGGAGACGCCAAAGACCGGCAGCTCCACCTGGGTGCCGATCCACAGATCCATCCGCCACAGGCCCACCAGCGCCTCGGGGGTGGGGTGCTGCATCGCCAAAAGAAAGGGCCACACGCTCACTCCTGAATCAAGACCACCGTGCCGATCGGCACCAGCGGCCACAGCGCGTCGATGTGAACATTGTCGAGCGCGATGCAGCCAAGCGTCCAGTCGCTGCCGGTGCCGCCCCCATGGATGCCCACCGCCCCGCCCAGGGCCGTGCTCCAGGAGGGCTGCCGCCCCGCCGCGATGGCCTCTTCGATGCGCCGCGCCTCGCTCGCGCCGATGAGCCCATCCCGGAGCCCCCGGGCAGCGTCTTCGGCATTGGGGTAGGACAGGCCCAGAAAGCGGTGGAACTGGCTGCGATCGTTGCGGGTGACCACCACAAAGCGGCCCTCGGGGGTCTTGCGGTCGCCCTCGCGCACCTTGTCGCCCAGCGGATCGCCCAGCGCCACCGGGTAGCGGGCCAGGACCTCGGCCCCCCGCCGCAGCTCGAGGCTGCGATCGGACTTGTCGATGAAGATCGACACCGCCTCAGCGGCCTGGGCGCAGAGCAGCAGGGCCAGCAGGGCCAGCAGGCCGATCACCGGCCCACCGGCGCGGTCTTGAGCCCGTCGTCGTGCTCGCCGCCCCGGGCCTCCGAGCCGGCCCGCAGCCGGGCCCCCACCCAGATGTGGCCCTCGCGCTCGCGGATCGCGTAGCAGGAGACCGGCCGGCTCGGATCGGTGAGGCAGGCCCCGGTGCCCAGGTCGTAGCGCCAGTCGTGGTAGGGGCAGGTCACCACGCCGCCCACCACTCGGCCCTCGCCGAGGGGGCCGTCTTCGTGGCGGCAGGCGTCGTCGATGGCGAAGAGCCGGCCGCTGGCGCGAAAGACCGCCACGTTCTGACCGCCGGCCGCCACGGTGAGGCCCTTGCCCTCGGGCAGCGAGGCGGCGGGGAGCACCGCGACGAAGCCCTCGCCATCGGCCTCTCCGAGGCGGGCGCTGGGTGTGGGTGGGCGGGGGCTGCTGCCGGGGCCGGCGCCCACCAACTTGCCGATCTTTGCCGCGATGCGGTCGCGCAGTCCCAAGGTCGCCTCCGTGCCTGGAGCCCCTAACGCGAGGCGCCGGCCCTGCCGCGCGCGGCCCCGGCGTCGAGCCCCCCTGGTGCCGACAGGTCGAAATCCTGTTTGTTCGCCGAACATCCAAACCGAAGTGGCCTGGGTCTGTTGTCACCCCGAAGTGCCCGACGTTACGGGTGGCCGCGGCGCGAAGGGCCCCGTGCTGGCGGAACAGGCGGCACGGGCCATCCTGCATCGGGAGCGGTTCCGGCATGAGTGAGACCCTTAATCCAACCTCCGTTATCAGTGGCACCTCCTCCGCTGGCATGGGCTCTCTGTCACCCGCCATCACGGTGGCGATGCCGCCCAGCGCCGAGAGCGCCCCGATCGGCCCGCCCACCGAGGCCGCGGTCGAGGCAGGCCCCACCCTGGGTCGCTACGTCGACCGTGGATTTCTGGGGCAGGGCGCCTCGGGAGAGCTGCGCCGGGTCTACGATCCCACGCTGCGGCGCGAGATGGCGATGAAGATCCTGCGGGCCGAGCTGGCGGCGGTCTCTCAGGTCCGCTTCGTTCAAGAAGCCCGCATCACCGCCCAGCTTCAGCATCCGGGCATCGTACCCGTCCACGAGATCGGCCGGCTCGACGACGGCCGGGTCTACTTCACGATGAAGGAGGTGCGCGGCCACACCCTCGACATCGCCGTGCGCGAGGCCCATACCGGCGGCCTTCGCCGCCCCGGTCTCCTGCATCTGATCGACATCTTCCGCACGGTCTGCGCCACCATCGCCTTCGCCCACGCCCGCGGCGTGATCCACCGCGATCTCAAGCCGGCCAACATCATGGTGGGCGAGTTCGACGAGGTGCAGGTGATGGACTGGGGGCTCGGCAAGGTCATCGCTCCGACAGCCCGAACCATCCATTCGCCCGTCCACGTCGACTTCTCCGGCCCCGGCCTGCCCGAAGACAGCGCTGGCCAGCTCACCCTCCTGGGGCAGATCGCCGGCACCCCCGCCTACATGGCACCCGAACAGGCCTTTGGTCAGGCCGCCGACTCCGACTGCACCACCGATGTCTACGCGCTGGGTGCGGTGCTCTACGAGATCCTCGCCGGGCGCGCGCCCTACCAGGGCAACTCGGCCTCCTCGGTGGTGCGCCAGGTGCAGGCCGGCCCGCCCACCCCCCTCACCGCCACCCCGGCGATGCCCACCGAGCTGGTCGAGCTCTGCACCTGGGCCATGTCGCGGGAGCCCAACGCCCGCCCGGCCGACGCCGGCGTGATGGCCCGCGAGATCACCCGCTGGCTGGAAGGCGAGCGCGCCCAGCAGCGCGCCGACGCCCTTGTGGCCGAGGCCCAGGCCCTGCGGGCCTCCTTCGCGCCCCGCCGCGCCGCCGCCCAGGCCCGCCGCGCCGCCG
>JBEIQK010000532.1:0-4639 GCA_040376505.1 Alphaproteobacteria bacterium
CCGCACGACGTTGTTGGTGACGCCTTGGATGAAGACGGGGATGGTGCGCACCCCCTCCACCGTGAGCGCGATGGCCCCCACGCCGCCCTGGGCCTTCAAGAAGCTCCAGGGATCGGGGCTCTTGTTGCGGGTGCCCTCGGGGTGGATGCCCAGCAGGGTGCCGGGCACCTTCATCTCGGCCTTCATGCGGGCCAGGGCGTACTGATTGAAGGCCGCCTTTCGGCGATCGCGCATGATCGGCGGAAACATGGCCATGCCGGTCATCAGCCAGTTGAGCATGGCGCCGATCAGCCGCTCGTAGAAAAAGTTCGAGCGCACGGGAAAGAAGTAGCGAGTCGGCAGTTGGGTGCGCCAGAGCAGCACCCAGGCGATCACATAGAAGTCGAAGAGGGAGCGGTGGTTGGCCACCAGCATCAGCCGCGAGTAGCGGTGCTCGCCTTCGAGGTTCTCGAGCCCGTGCACCCGGATGCGGCGGCAGACGCCGGCCCAGACGCAGAAGCTACCCACCGTGCGCACCCAGAAGGGGGAGAAGGCCCGCAGGCGGCTCGCGTAGAGGTCGCCGATCTTGTAGAAGAGCCGCTCCCGCCAGCTCAGCAGGCCCAATTGCTCGGGCGTGGGCTGGACCATGTCGGCCACCCGTTGGGTGGCGTCGGCGCGCAGCCGAAGGGCTTCGGCGAGGAAGGAGTTGGGCATCAGCGGCGGGCTCGGCCGGAACAGGGGGCCCAGTTCATCCGGGCTGGGGCGCGTTGTAACGCGCCTCACGGACAAAGAGCAGGGCCGAACCCACCTGCCGCGGCCTGATGTTCAGTTCCTGTGCGAGGCCGGCGGTGAAGGGGCGCTTTTCTCCGTGGTCGTAGACGAAGAGCCAGAGTCGGGGGTGGGCTGCCATCGCTTCCCGCAAGGCGCCGTGCGGGTTGTCGTTGACGTAGACCACAAAGCCATCGACGAGGCGCGGCTGACCGTGGCGGAAGTCGGCGTGATCGAAGGCGTAGGGCCGCACCCTGGGCGCCGAGCGGAAGAGGCCGAGCCGCCAGAGGATCGCGCTGTGGCGCCGCTTGTCGTCGTCGTTGAGGCCGCCGGGCGACAGCAGGTAGAGCGCGTCGCCGGCGCAGTCGGGGCGGCCCGGCGCGTCCATTGGGCAGCTGTAGGGCTCCGACAATTCGCGCCAGACCGCGGAGAAGGCCTCGGCGTCAGGGTCCTGGGCGCGATCCTGGAGGAGCCGCAGGTCGCGGCCACCCATCCACAGACCTTGAAGCAGGGCGAGGCCCCAGAGCCAGCGGGCCTTGCCGGCTGAGGCGGCACCCCGGGCCGCCAGGAGGGCCGCCGGGGCCGCCAGGGCCGTCCAGTAGGGGAACTGGTGGGGGGCCGCCAGCCCCGCCGCGGTGAGGAGGCCGATCGCCAGCGCGCCGGCGCCCACGACACCCCCCAGCGCGGGCGAAGAGCGGGCCCCGGCGATCCAGGCGGGGAGGGCGAGCAGGGCGAAGGGGCCGTGGCGGGCGAAGAAGTCGGTGGCCACGAGGGCGGCCTTGAATTCCGGCTGGCGTGCCGAGCCCCCATCGGTGAGGAGGGAGAGGGCGCCGGGCAGCAGGGGAGCCGCGCCGATCGACATTCCCAGCAAGGCGGGGCCGCGGGAGCCAGACGGCAAGGTCAGGGCGAGGAGGCCCACCACGAGGCCGGCCAGCGGGTGGGTCCAGGCGGCCAGGGCGCCGAGGAGGCCCATCCACAGGCCGCTCCTGGGCCCTGGGGCCGCGGCGATGCCGGCCGCCAGCCCCGTCCAGAGGAGCACCAGGGGGTAGTCGTTGACCTCGGCGGCGTAGGAGAGGGCGATCGGCCCGGTGGCCAGCAGGGCCCCGGCGAGGCGGTCGCGCCGGGCCAGGGCGACCACGCCGAGCCAGGCCCAAAGGGCGCTGCTGCCCAGCCAGATCGCCGGAGAGGGCGCCAGCAGCTCACCCCCGGCGTGGAGCAGGCTCCACAGGGGCGGGTGGAGCCCCGTCCAGCGCCCCAGGGCCGTGAGGAGCGCGCCCTGTTGTAGATCGTCGACGGTGTGGCCCGGGTAGGCGGCGTAGAGCCAGGCCACCTCATCCCAGCGCACCGCCGCCCGCAGCAGGCGCAGCAGGGCCGCGGCGCCCAGCAGGGCCAGCAGGGGCCGCCGCACTCAGAAGGTGCGGCCGCGCACCGGCGCCGAGGCCCCGGCGTTGGCCCCGGTCATGCCCTCCAGGCGGGCCTCGAAGGTGTTGAGCCCCGAGAGGGTGCCGAGCGCTTTGGCCCGCTCGATCGCCGGGTTGCGCATCACCCGCCGCAGCAGGCCCATGCCCTTCTTGGCCACAGCGCCGGCGGGCTCGAGGTAGTCGCTGGTCATCACGTCGACCACGCGCTCGTCGATGAGGGCCTTGAGCAGGGGGTGCGGAAAGCGCCCCGACCGGGCCAGGAAGAGCAGGGTGTTGGTGTAGCTGTCGTGGCGCTCGAAGAACATTCGATCGTAGATCTCGGCCTTCTCATCGTTCACGAGGCCGTCGCGCTCGGCGATCGTGTGCAGCGAGGTGCCGGGGTAGTAGATGACGCTGAAGACCTGCAGGCGGTAGGGCTTGGGGAGCTGGGAGATCAGCCGCAGGGTGTGCAGCTTGTCTTCCATCGTCTCGTAGGCCAGATCGTAGATCACATCGTACTGGGGCGGGGCCGTGCGGTCGGTGAACTGGGTGATGACCTCGGCGCTCTTCAGGATCTTGTCATTGCCCATGGTGCTGCGCTTGAACATCTTCTGAATGCGCGGGCTGCCATGCTCCACGCCCATCTGGATGCACATCAAGCCGGCGTCGACCAGCGCTTCGTATTTTTCTTCCGTGATGGTTCCCGGCGAACCGAGCAGGTAGAAGGGGTCGCCGATGCGCTTCTTGTATTCGCTGGCGAAGAGCAGCAGATCGGGCAGGGGGCGGCCGAAGAAGCTGTCGTCGGAGAACCAGATGAAGTCGATGAAGGGGTACTCCCGCTTGACCGCTTCGAGCTCCAACATGACGTGTTCGACCGAGCGGTAGCGCACATAGCGCTGGCGTTTGTACAGGTCGCGGTAGAAGGAGTTGCCGCAGTAGGTGCAGGCATGGGGGCAGCCGCGGCCGGTCATCGTCTGGTAGCCGGTCTTGCCGAACATACGGCTGACGGTGCCATTGTGCAGGTAGCGGCGCAGGAGGTCTTTGGTGACCGGGGCCAACTGCCCCTCGAAGAGCACGTGGTGGTCGTCGCGGGAGAAGTCGGGGGGCGGGTAGGCGTCGAGGTCCTGCTCCAGGCTGCCCACCGCGTTGCGGATCACGGTGTCGCCCTGCTTCCAGATGAGCGACTTGATGTCGTGCAGGTTCTGGGTGTCGCCGGCCTCCAGGCGCTCCACCAGCTTGAGCAGCAGGTCTTCGGCGTCGCCGATCGCCACATAGTCGGCGTGGTGGATGCACTCATCGGGGCGCACGCTGGGGTGAAAGCCGCCCCAGATCACCGGCACGCCCAGCCGCTCCTTCACCGCCTGGGTGATCTGTTTGGCCGAGTCGAAGTAGTGGGTCATCAGCGTGATGCCCACGAGCTTGGCCCCCGCCATCAGGCCGATCATCTGATCGATCACCTCGGGCGTGTAGCGCTCCTCGCTCATGTGCACATGGCGGCTCTCGCCGTCGCCGGCGAAGTCGGGCATGTGCAACATCTGGGTCTGGTGGCCGGCCTGGCGCAGCACCGCGGAGAGCGTGCGCAGCCCGTAGTTGGTGATGTCGGGGTAGGGGCTGACCAGGCAAACCTTCATCGGGGCTCCGGCGGGCGGATGCAGTCTACACCCGGATCAGGCTGGCCGTAGCGCCATCTGCAGGCGCGTCAACGGCCGAGCAGGGTGGCGGCCTTGTCGAGGAAGACGGAGATGCCGCGGTGGGCGATGGTGTGAACCCGCGCGGGGCCGGCGTCATCGGCGTAGAGGTCGCTGACGCTGTGGTTCAGCATGGTGCCGCCCCAGCGAAAGACCACCTGGGCCCAGCGCAGGTCTACCCGGGCCTTCTCGGCGCTGTGCTTCTTCCAGCCTTCGACAAAGCGCAGGAAGGTGCTGGGAAAGAGGGTGCCCAACTGCCGGCTGTAGGCGGGCGAGCCGCCGACCACCACGATGCGTTGGACCCCGGCGGCGCGAGCCACCTCGGCGAGGCGCTCGGCGGCGCGCTTGATGTCCGAGCCGCCGCAGAGATCGCAGCGGGCGGGCTCCACGTAGAAGAGGAGGGGGCCGCTCACGCTGGCGCAGCTCTCGCAGCGCAAGACGAGGTGCTCTTCGAGGACGAGCCGCTGGGCGGGCTCATCGGGGGCGCTGATCAGGGCCTCGGCGGCGGCGGGGCGGTCGATCGCGAGTTGGGCCAGGGCGGTGGCCAGCTCGGTGCGGTGCAGGCCGTGCTCGAGGAGGCGATCGGCGAGGCAGGGGGCGGGTGGGGCGGCGCGGGGGGTGTCGAGGGCGCGCTGGAGGGCCTTGCGGTGGGCCTCGGCTTCGCCGCGGGCGGCTTCGGCCTTGGTGGCGGCGGCCCTGGCGGTGGCGGCCTCGATCTCAGCGGCGGCGCGGGCCTTGTCGGCGGCCTGGGCGCGGGCCTCGGCTTCGGCGGCGGCCCGGGTGGCGGCGTCTCGGGCGGCGGCG
>JBEIQK010000856.1:0-2691 GCA_040376505.1 Alphaproteobacteria bacterium
CCGGCGCGACGGGCGCGGGCGCCGCGGGAGCGGGCATCACAGGCGCAGGCGCCGTCGGCGTCGCAGGGGAGGGGACGGCCGGCGCGGCCTCGGGGGCCGCCGTCGGCGCCGCGGGGGTGGTGGCTGGCGCCGCCTCGGGGGCGGGCATCCCCGGCATGATCACGGTGATCTGCCCCGAATCGGCGGCAGGCTTGGGCGCGAGGCCCAGCTCCAGCCGGTTGTAGAGGGCCTGGTTGTGCGCCGCCGTCAGCTCTTCGGCGGTGCTGACCTTGTAGTAGCGGCTGGCCTGGGCCTGGGCCGAGACCACCGCCTTGCGCGGGTAGGGCGAGAGGCCCAGGGTGATGCCGCCCATGCCGGCCAGCACCAGGGTGGTCATGCCCTTGTCGCGGTTCTGATCGACCGCGCCGGACTTCATGAAGAGCAGCGGCGCCGGGCTCAGGGCCAGCAGGCCGATGCCGGTCCAGCGGATGTACGTGGACTTCTTCGCCGCCGCCGCCGACTCGGACCGCATCCGGGCCAGGGTCTCCTCGTCGCGGGTCAGCTCGGCGAGGCGTCGGCCCGACACCGTGGCGCCGGCCCCGTTGGCGACCAGCCAGCGGCTCTGATCGAAGGACTGCGGGTCGGGCTTGCGGTCGACGATCTGCAGCTTCTCGATCTGGTAGCGCGCCTCGCGCTCCTTCCAGGCTGCCGCGTCGACCACCGGGGCCAAGGCCACCGCCGCCTCGCCCTCGGCCGGCGAGGGGCTGCAGTCGCCGAAGCTGTCGAGGGTGAAGGGCCCGTCGGCCGCCGCCGTGAGGCGGAGGGCGCAGCGCAGGCCGGCCGTGGTGAGCGCCCGCTGGACCTCGGCCGCTGTGTCGCCCTGGGTGGGCACGCGGACGATCTGAATGTCGACCCCCGGATGATCGCGGAGGGCCTTGGTGGCGCGCTCCTCGGCCTCGGCCCCGGCGGCGCAGACCAGCAGCGGCGCGTGCAGCGCCTCCTGTCGGCTCAGCAAGGTCGCCCCGAGCTCGGCGGCGGGTTCGTCGGCGGCCAGGGCTGTGAGGCTGGCTCCGAGGAGGAGGTTCAACATTCCGGGTCCTTTTCTGCAGGAGTTCGAATGATGGCCGGCCGAAGGCGCAGGGTCCACCCCAACCTGCGACGACCTGCGAGGAGCAGGCCGGCCAGAGCCGGGAGGAGGCTGCTGACCTCGGCGCTCTGGCAGCCGCAGCCGCCTTTCTCGTCGCCCGAGGCGCTGTCAGCCGGATCGGCGGGGGCGGCGGTGTCGGCGGGCTCGCCGGTGTCGCCGGCCCCCGTGAGCGCCGCGGCCAGCGAGGGCGGGTCGATCAGCCCATAGCCGAAGACATCGTGGTGGCCGTCTTCATCGGGGGTGATGATCGGAGACTGCTGGGCGGTGTCGATGATCAGCGCCGTCAGCTCGGCGGCGCTCAAATCGGGGCGGATCGACAGGGCCAGGGCGGCGACCCCCGAGACCACCGGGGCCGCGGCGCTGGTGCCCCCAAAGGTGGTGGTGATGCCCTCTCCCGCCGTGAGGGTCACCGTCGCGCTGGGGGCGGCCACATCCACCGAGGCGCCGGAGTTGGTGTAGGCGGTGGGCTGGCCGTAGGAGTCCAGCGCCGAGACGCAGAGCACGTCGGGGAGGCCCTCGATCTCGTCGTCTTGCAGCTCGCGATCGTCGTTGCCGGCGGCGAAGACCACCACCGCCCCCAGCCCGCCGCGGGTCTCGGTGGCCGCCCGGTGGATCACGCTGGCGATCGGCTCGGGAACGGTGGTGGGGCGCACATAGCCCCAGGAATTGTTGATCACCGCGGCGTCGGCGGCGATGGCATGCTCAAAGGCGGCGATCGTGACGCTCATGGCGCCGCTGCCCTCGCCCAGCAGCTTGACCGGCACCAGGGTGCAGCCCGAGCAGATGCCGACGATGTCGACGCCGTTGTTGGCCCGCGCCGCCACGATGCCCGAGACCGAGGTGCCGTGGGTGTCGCAGATGTCGGTGGAGGGCCCGCCGCAGTATTCGCCCGGATCGGGGCTGGGATCGGCGTCGTCGGACCAGGCGTCGTAGGGGTCAAAGACGCCGGCGGCGAGGTCGGCGTGGGCGATGTCGATGCCCGAGTCGAGCACGGCGGCGCGGATGGCCGGATCGCCGAGGGAGAGGTCAAAGAGGCTCTGCAGCTCGATCTCTTCGAGGTACCACTGCCCGCCGTAGCTGGGATCATCAAACGACCGCCGCACCATCGGCATCGCCACATCGGGGAAGGCGCTGCGCAGGCCTGGCGCGCCGAGCAGGCCCAAGGCCTCGGACACCGCTGCGGCGGGGCTCGTCGCCGGACGAAGGCCGAAGGGCCCGCCCAGCGAGCGAAAGCCCGCCGGCAGCGTGGCCCCCGGCTCCAGCTCGATCACCACCGCGGGGAGCACGGAAAACTCGGCCCTCTCGCCAAAGCGGTAGCGCCCCCCTCCCAGGTCGACCGGCGGATGCGCCGCGTCGAGTCGCAGCGGCGCCGCAGACACCGTCGGGGTGGCGCTGAGGAGGGTGAGGAGGAGCGGGTACACGTCGCGACCTGCGGGCGTTGGGTTGGCAGTGTTAACCGCGGGCCAGGAGCGAGACATGCCGATGCGTCCCAAGAGCGTCTTCATTCTGTTTGGGTTGCTGGCCGCCTGTGTGGGCGAGAACAGCGACAAGTCCGGCGAGGGCAC
>JBEIQK010001099.1:0-1696 GCA_040376505.1 Alphaproteobacteria bacterium
GAGGGTCATCAACACAGCGCCCTCACAGCCAGGCCGCCATCGCCTGCACCGTCGGGTGGTGGGCCCCCAGGCGCGCGCGGACGATGACGTGGGCGTCGGCCATCTGAACGAAGCCGCGCTCGGGATCGCCGCAGTCGACGACCATTCGCCCCAGCTCGAAGCGGGTGACCCAGGTGTCGGTGTGGCCGAGGCCGCAGGCCCGCTCTGACACCGCCAGGGCCTGCTCGAGTTGGGCCTTGGCGCCCGTGAAGTCGCCCATGCGGCGCAGGGCCTGGGCGAGCCCCTGGTGGTTGGCGGCCAGGGCCGGGTGCCAGGGCCCGAAGCAGGCGAGGTGCTGCGTTTGGGCCTCGCGGTGGCCCGCGACGGCGGCGGCGAAGCGGCCGAGGCGGCGCAGGGTGAGGGCCCGTCCATCCAAGGCCGCGGCCCGCTCGGGGTGGGGCCGATCGCCGTCGATGCGGGCGCGCAGACGCAGCAGCGCGTCGTAGGAGGCCAGGGCCCCCGGGTAGGCCCCGGCCCGGTGCTGGGCCTCGGCCAGGGTGAGCAGGGCCTGCGCCCGGAGGGCCAGATCGGCGCCGATCGCCTCCAGGGTCGAGAGCGCGCGTGTGGAGAGGGCCAGGGCGGCGGCAGGCTCCCCCTGGGCCTGGCGGATGGCGCTGAGCTGATCGAGGATCACGGCCTGATCGAGCAGGCTGCGCCCAGGCTCGGCGGCCAGCCCCTCGACGAGGCCGCGCGCCTCGGCGAGCTCTCCTTGCCCGAGCAAGCACTCGGACAGGGCCAGCCGGGTGTCGAGGCCCTCGGGATCGAGCGAGACGGCGGCGCGGGCGGCGGCGAGGGCGGCGCGGCCCTGCCCGAGGCGGTGGCGCGCGCGGGCCTCTTCGGCGCGGGCCAGGGCGCCCTCCTCCTCACGCACGCAAGCCAGGGCCAGGGCGTAGTCCCCGTTGCGGCGGTGTTGGCGGGCGGTGAACACAGGGCTCATGGGGCCGATTGTAGCGCGGTGGCGGGTCGGCTACCTTGGGGACAGCCCGGGCTGCGCACGCCCGCGGCGGAGGTGCGACCTGCCTGCTGTGCTCTTCTACTGCGTCTCCAACGCCGCCCGGTCCCAACTGGCCGAGGCGGTGGCGCGTCACCTCCGCCCCGAGGTCGAGGCCTGGAGCGCGGGCGCGGCGCCGAGCCATGTGCGCCCCCAGGTCAGCCGTGTGCTCCAAGAGGTGGGCATCTCCTCGGTGGGGCTGCGGGCCAAGGCGCTGGGGGCGGTGCCCGTCGAAGACATCGATCTGGCCGTCACCCTGTGCGCGGAGTGGGAGCGGCCGATCTTTCCCTCCTCGCTGCACCGCCTGAGCTGGCCCCTGCCCGACCCCGCTTCGGCGCCGGCCGACGAGTCGATGGAGGCCTTTCGGGCCACCCGCGATGAGCTGCTGCGCCGCCTGCCGCCGCTGCTGGATCGGCTGGCGCGGGGCGAGCGGCCATGAGCCTCTGGCTCGCCTGCTTCGGCCTCTTTGTGGCGCAGGCGGCGCCCACGGCTGAGGCGCTGCAAGCGGCCTGGCAGGCGGTAGCCGGCGCCGTGTCGGCGGGCGCGCGCTTTCCGCTCACGCCGCGGCCGAGCGACCTCGCGACAGTGGCGGCCGGCGGGGTGGCGCGCCGCCGGCTGGCCGACCCCCAGGGCGACCGGGCGATGGGGGTGGGGTGGAGCCCCTAC
>JBEIQK010000226.1:0-8704 GCA_040376505.1 Alphaproteobacteria bacterium
AGATGCCGCGCCAGCGCATCACCCACCTGCACTCCGGCTCGTGGATCAACGCCAACTTCGCCATCTGGGCGGGCGATGCCGCCGATCGGGCCGCCTGGCGCAAGCTCCTCGCCGTGCGGAAGGTCTACGAGGCCGCCGGCCGGCCCGCCGCGGCCTGGCCCCACCTGCGGGCCGCCGAGGGCAGCGACTGGTTCTGGTGGTTTGGCCCGGAGCACCGCAGCGAGATGCACGATCTCTTCGAGGGGCTCTTTGAGGCCCATCTGCAGGCCACCCTCGCCGCCTGTCGCCGGGGCTGATCCGGGTGGGCTGGCGCCGCTCTTCGGCTCGATCGGCGGCGGCTCGGGGTAGACCTAAAAGTCGATCACGCTCGCGGTGTCGCCGCTCGGCCGCGGTGGGATGACGACATCGGCGCCATCGGGCTCGTAGAGCTCGACGTAGCGGGCGTAGTTGCCCGTGACCTTCTTCACATAGTCGCGGGTCTCATCGTACTGGATCTGCTCGACGAAGGCGTCCATCTCGATCTTGCCGACCCAGGGCTTGTACCAGCGGCTCACGTTGTGGGGGCCGCCATTGTAGGCCGCCACGGCCAGGGGAAAGGCCCCGTCAAAGCGATCGAGCAGCTTGGACAGATAGTAGACCCCGTAGCGCAGGTTCACCACCGGCTCTTCGAGCATCTGCGGCGAGTAGCGGCTCTCGCCCAACATCGCCGCCACCCGAGCACCCGTCCCGGGCATCACCTGGATGAGGCCAATGGCCCCCACCGGCGACAGGGCGCGGTTCTGGTAGGTCGACTCCTGGCGCATGATGCCGTAGACCAGCAGCGGATCGACGTTGTAGCGGCGGGCGTTGCTCCAGATCTCGTCGCCGCGCACGATGGGGTAGGCGTGGCGCATGGCGAGGCGGGCGGTCTGTTCATTCGGCGCCGACTTCCACAGGCCGTAGCTGCCCCGGGCGGCGTGGTGGTGGTCGCGCACATGGTAGGCGAGGGGGCGCCAGTCCGTGAGCCCGAGCTTGAGGGCCTCGATCTGGGCGAGGCGCGCGTCGCCGCGAGGCCCCTCGCGCTGGACCTTGTACCACTCCTCCATCGCGTCGTAGAGGGGGATGGCCGCCTCGGTGTACAGACCCGCGAGAGCGAGGTCATTCGCGGCTGGCAGGTAGGTCCAGATCGCCTTGTGGGCCTCGGAGAAGCGGGCGAAGTCGGCGGCGGCCTGGGCCGGATTGTACCAGGGTGAGGGCTGGTACCCGTCGGGGATGGGCAGCCGCGCGGAGGGCAGGGAAATGGGCATTCCCGTGCGCGGCGGTGCTGTGGTGCGGGCGGAGAGGGCGCTCCACCCCAAGGCGCGGGTGTTGGCGGCGGGCGCGCTGGCCGGCCGCGTGGGCGCGAGGAGGGCGGCGCGGCTCCCGCCGGCCCCGTTGAGGATGGACAGATCCGCGGGCCAGAGGTCGGTGGGCACCGTGGCGCGAACGCTCACCTTGTCGAGGGCCGCCAGGGTGGGCGCGGGCGGCCCCGACCAGCGGCCGTGACGGCGCAGAGGCTTGGGCTCTGGAGGCGCTTGTAGGAGCTGCACATACCAGCCGTCGTCGTCGGTCTTGCTCACGGCGTCTTGATCGGCGGCGGCGCCGGCCATGTCGCCCTTGGCGAAGCGCGCCTTGGCTCGCCAGTAGTGTGCCGCCGCCTCGTGGCTGCCGGGGGCCACCAGGAGCTGGTCGAAGGCGGCCAGGGCGCCGTCGAAGTCCTCGCCGCGGAGGGCCGAGAAGCCTTGGTAGAAGCGCGCCTTGCGCCCGGCGTCACCGCCCCGCTTGGCCAGCTTGCCCCAGCGCTCGGCCGCCTCTGGATAGGTGCCGGCCAGGGTGGCGGCCCAGGCGATGTCTTCGTCGGCGCTGCGAAAGCGACCGCCGTTGCCGTGTCTTTCGGCGGCGATGTGGGCCACGGCCAGGGCGCGGCTCCACAGGCCGCTGGTGCCGCAGGCCTTGAACAGATCCCAGGCGGTCTCGGCGGAGGGTTTGGCCTCGTACTGCCGTTGGAGCGAGGCCACCCAGACGTCGTAGTTGCGCGTGCCCTTGGCGAAGCGGTCTTCTCCCTGCTCGACCCAGGCGGCCACGGCGGGGTGGGTGGGCGCCAGGGCCTGGAGCGCGGTGAAGAGGGCCCAGGCCTCCTCAAAGCGCCCCGAGCGCCGCAGCGAGTCGGCCCGTCGCATCTGGGAGGTCGGGTCGGTGGGCAGGGCGGTGGACAGACCCTTGGCCTTCAGCTCGCCCAGCGCCTTGCTGACCGCCAGATCGGTGGAGGGGTAGCTGTGATCGAGGGCCAGCTCGATCAGTTGGGGCAGGCCGGCGGCGGGGGTGCCGCGCGCCGAGGCCAGCGCGAGGCCCAGGCGGATCTCCTCTTTGCGCGGCGTCTCGGGGTAGAGCTTGAGGTACTCGGCGTAGGCGGCGCTGGCCCCGCCGCGGTTGCCGGCCTCGGCCCAGGCGTCGCCCATCATCATCAGACAGTCTTCGGCGTGGGGGCCGTCGGGCCAGGTCTTGCGGTAGCTGGCGCAGGCCTGGGCGCCGGCGGCGGGGCGGCCGCGGGCCTGATCCACCCGCGCCTCGGCCCAAAGCGCCCAGGGGGCCAGGGGGCCGCCGTTCTTGCGCACCTGGGTGTACGCGGCGCTGGCGAGGTTGTGCTGGCCGAGGGCCTCATAGGCGTTGCCGGCCAGAAGTTGGGCCGCCGCCCGGCTGCGCCCGCGCAGGAGGGTCTTGCTCTCCAGGGCTGGCACCAGCACCGCGAGGACGCCCGCGGCGTCGCCCTCAGCGGAGCGGGCGCGGGCCTGGGCGAGGGGATCGGGCGGCAGGGGGGCGACGCGACCCGGCGGGACGGCCGGCGCCACCTCCAGGAAGGTGCCCACCGGGGCGGCCGAGGGCTCGGCCTTCGCCAGTCCGAGCAGCCCGAAGAGGCCGATCAGCGCGCTAACGGAGCGCAGACTCAGCATGGGGCCCCGAGGTGCTGCCGTCTTTGTGCCAGACGAGGTAGCGCGCGCCGTCCTCGATGCGCAGCACCCAGCCCTCGGCGGCCCCGGCGCGCACCGGGTCACCGACGCCAAAGCGGGCGCCCGGCGCCTTTCGTGGGGTCTCGATCGGCTCGGCGTGTTCGATCCACTCGGCGTAGCCGCCCTGCAGACGGCGAGCCATCGGCCAGCCGTTCTCGCGCAGCCAGGCCGCCACGCCCTCCGAGCCGCCCTCACCGGTCTGATCGTAGACGATCACACGCTGGGCCTTGTCGGTGGGCAGTAGGCCAAGGCTCTGCTTGACCAGCTCGCCGGGGAGCAGCAGGGAGCCCGGCAGGATGCCGCTCACCACCTCGGCGGGGGGCCGCAGATCGATGAAGAAGGGGGCGGCGCCGGCCACGAGTTGGGCGGCGACCCAGGTGCGGCCGATGTTGGTGCGGTGGTTGGGCCCCGGGGTGTCGCCGTCGCCGTCGACCAGCTTGGGGATCACCGAGGGGTCGAAGGTGGAGGGATCGGCCTTGAGCCGGTTGGCCGGATCCCGCTCCTCGGTGTCGAACTCCATGTTGAAGACCTTGATCGCTGCCTTTCGGGCGACGCTCTTCAATCCTTCCTTCAGTCGGTCGCGAATCATGGGCCCTCCGAGGCGCGCGCCAAGCGGTAACCCACCGCCGCCCAGGCCGTCTGCGCCCGGTCGGGGCGAAAGCGGCCGCCATCCTCTCGATCACGCGGTATGCCAAATCCGTAGGTGTAACCGCCTGTTACTTCGAAATGTTTCGCGAAGGGCAGGTGCGCCCGCGGACCCAGCCCCAGGTGGAAGGGGCTCCAGAAGCCCCCGGTGAGCTGCAGCGCCGGCAGGCCGACCGCGAGGTGTGGGTAGGCGCGAATGCGCGTGTCGACGCGCTCTTCGCCCACCGGCAGGGTGTGAAAATCCCCAAGGGGGAGCGAGAGATCCACCCCCGCGCCGCCCACCAGGGGCCCCAGGCCGAGCTCGCCGCCGACGTGCAGCACAGGGCCGTAGCTGTTGACGGTCGCCCGGGTGGCGGGCGCGCCGGCGTCGAGGTTTTGGAGGAGGAAGCCCTCATCGTTCAGCCAGCCGCCGCCGATCGCGACGCGCAGGAGCGGCCCGCCCTCGGGGCGCGGATCGGGCGCGTCGGCGCGCAGGGCGGTGTTGCCTTGTACGGTGTAGCGCAGGGGCTGCTTGCGATCGCCCACCACCAGCGTCACCGGCGCCGAGAGCCCGCTCAGGCGGTTCACCATCGGCGGGCTCAGCAGGGCGCTGCGGGGGCCGCCGGCCAAGGCCTCGCCCAGGTCGGCGAGGTCGGCGAGGGTGGCCATGGGGTTGAGGGCGGCGATCTCGCCCGGATCCACGCTCAGCTCGCCGCGGGAGACCAGCTCACCGTCGATCACGGTGGCGACGTAGTGGTGGCCGGCGGTCACGTTCTTGCGGTCGACGGTGGCGGCCCGGCCATCCACCCAGAAGCGGTGGGTGGACGGGAGCCCGACGGCGACCAGGGTGGCGTTGGCGGTGAGGAGCTGGCGGGCCCGCAGCTCCTGGTAGGCCACGAACTGGGCCTCGTCGGGCAGCTCGTCGCGGGTGGGCAGGCGATCGGGGTCGAGCGCGATGGCGTCGACCCAGGGGCGCACCTCGATGCGCTCGCCCAGCTCCACCCGGTAGGCCGCGGCCGCTGGATCGGTGGCCAGGGTCTGCTGAAAGTACCGGTCGACCGCGTAGCCCTCAAAGACCAAGGCCGACCACAGCGCGGGCCGATCGGCCTCGCGCAGGGCCGAGACGTCGGCGATGGCGGCGTCGAGGCGGCGCATGATCTGCAGCTCGCCGTCAAAGACATCCTTCATCGGCTTCACCGCGGCCAGCTCGGCGGCGACCTGCGCCAGGGCGCGATCATCGGCGGGAGACCAGGCGGCGGGGGGCGCCACCTCGGGCGGCGTGAGGTGGGTGTCGCCCGGGACGAGGCTGGGATCGGGGGCCCCGCGCAGCCAGAGGGTGGTGCCGGCCAACGCGGTGAGGGTGAGGAGGATCAGCGACACGAGAGCGCTCCGCCGGCCAGCGTGCAGGTCTTGCCGCCGGGCTCATCGACGTTGAGGGTCGTGCTGGCGGTGGCGTCGCCCACCGTCGCCGTCAGCGTGCACGCGCCTGCGGGGATGTCGCGCAGGTAGGCGCTGGTGGTGCCGCTGCCGTTGACGCCGCCGCAGCGGGCAGAGACGGCGCTGGCCCCCTCCACTACAAACTTGACCCCGCGCAGGGTGCGGGCGGGGGCCGCTTCGGGGGCCGGCGGGGGCGTTGGCTCGGCGGGGGCGGCCGGGCGGGCCGTACGCGGCGGGGGCGCCGGCTCGGCCTTCGCTTCGGGCAGCGGGGCCTCGGCGGGCGGGGCTTCGGTGGAGAGCACCGGCGCTGGCGCCTCGGGGGCCGAGACCTCCACCCGCGGCTTGGGCGGTGCTTGGGGCGTGAGGACCGCGCCGCTGCGCGGAGGCTCCACCCGACTCTGGGCGATGTAGGCCACGCCGCCGAGCCCGATCGCCAAGGCCAGCGCCACCAGCGCCCAGATCGAGGGGGCGGCGCGGGGGGTGGGAACCGGCGCGGTGTCGGGCAGCTCGGGCGTGACCACCATGGTGGGGTTGGCGGGGGCCGGCCTCAGGCTGGTGCCGATGGGCTGCAGATCCTCGGTGAGGATGCGCTCGACGGAGGCCGAGGCGTCGCCCAGGATGCCATCGAGGCGCGGCAAGACGTCGCGCGCCCAGACGGTGAGCTCGGCGTCATCGGCCACCTTGAGCAGCCGGCGACAGACGTCGCCCACCGCCTGGGGCTCGGGCCGATCGGCCGGCGCATAGGCCAGCATGCCGCGGAGCAGCGCCACCAGCTCATCGGAGAGGTCAGGGCGGGCGGAGCGCAGCTCGCGTAAGCGCTGGTCGACCTGCAGCTCGGCCTTGTCGGGGGCCAGCTCGATGCGGCCGAAGGGGCGCACGGTCAACATCTCGACGGCCACCACGGCCACGGCGAAGACATCGCCGGCGGTGGTCTCCGGCTCGCCCAGCAGCCGCTCGGGGGCCATGTAGCCCACACTCCCGTAGCGAACGCGCTCGGTGCGGGCCTCGCGCCCCTCAAAGCTGGCCCGGGCGATGCCGAAGTCGAGCACCTTGATGTCGCCGGCCTCGGTGATGCGAATGTTGCTGGGCTTGATGTCGCGGTGCACCACATCGAGGGGCTGGCCATCGTCGGTGCGGCTGTTGCGGGCAGCGTCCAGCGCGGCGCAGGTGGCGGCCATCACCTCCAGGGTGACGTGCAGGGGCACCTTCTCGCCGGCCCGCTGCAGGGCCATCAGCACGCGCTCCAGGTCGGCGCCGGGGATGTGCTCCATTACCACGGCCCAGCGACCGTCGATCTGGATGAGATCGTCGACCGCCACGATGTTGCGGTGGCGCAGGCGCCCGAGCAGGCGGGCCTCGTCGCGCAGGCGGCGGCCGGCGTCGCTGGCGCCGTCCCACTCGGCGTTTAAGAGCTTGAGCGCCACGCTGCGCCGAAAGCCGCCGGTGGAGACCATGTCGGCGAGGTAGACGGTGCCGAAGGAGCCGGTGCCCAGCTCTCGCTTGAGCTCGAAACGTCGGTTGGGGGTAGACACGGCCTTAGTAGCCGCCGCCGGGCGTCGCAGCGGCGCCCCCGCCCACGCAGTCGGTCTTGCCCACCACGATCTCGGCGGCGGCCTCGATGTCGGTCTCGGTGTGGTCGTTGGCCGAGAGGCGGGCGCGGATGATCACGTTGCCTTCGGTGCCCTCGGGCACCGAGGCTTGGGCCCAGGGGTCGGAGAAGGCGTTCTGGTAGGCGTCGCCGATGTACAGGTGCCAGTGGCCCTGGCCTGTGGCGTTCGTTTCGTTTTCGGTGAAGTCCACGACGTCGAGGCCTTCGATGTTCACCGCCACCACGAAGTTCGGGCAGATGGTGATGTCCTGGCGGCTCTGCGGAAAGACGATCTCAATCTGGGGTCCGCCGGCGGCGCTGTCGGCCCCAGAGAGCGCCGGCGGCGCGCAGGCGCCCAGGGCGAAGAGGGACGCGAGGGCGCCAAGGCGAAACGGAGGCGTGCGGCGAAGGAAGGACAACATGGCGGGAGCATACTCCACGGAGCGCGCGTCGACAGGGCCCCACGCGCGAGCGAGCGGCGGCGCGATCGCAACGGTCGGGCTACGCAGCGGCGAAGTGGTCGGATCACCGCCATCCCTGGTCGCGGCGGCCCTGCCCGGTGGCCTCGGCCACACCCCCGCCTCGGCCGCCTGCAGGTGGCCCTTGGAGACCCCATGAGCCTCCTCAAGTCCCTCCTGCTCGGACGGCCCGACGGTCTGCGCGCCAGCCTGCGCAAGCGCTTCTTTGGCGGCGAAGACCGCCCCCGCGACGCCGCCGCGGCCGCCGCCGCCGCGCGGGAAGTTCAACCCGTCGCCGCCGAGGCCAGCCTGGGCCTCAAGCCCGAGGCCCCCAAGGATGTCACGCCCCCCGATGGCTTCGAGGTGGTGCTGCACCGCGAGGCGCTCAAGCCGGGCAAGGTCACCGAGATCATCATCGGCGGCACGGCGATCGCCGTGGCCAACAACAACGGGGCCTTCCTGGCCTGCGCCAACACCTGCCCCCACGCCGACGGCCCGCTCGGGGAGGGCACCTTCGAAGATGGCGTGCTGACCTGCCCCTACCATGGCTGGCAGTTCGACATGGCCAGCGGCCAGTGCAAGACCAACGCCGACGCCAAGGTGCGGGTCTACCAGACCGCGGTCGTGGGCGACGCGGTGTGTGTGCGCCTGTAGCCATGGGCATTCCGGGCCGGGCACCGGTGATCTGGCGAGGGCGGTCGCCCGTGCTGGTCGCCTCGACTCCAACGGAGGACCCCCAGGAGGCCGTGGCCGCCCTGGCGGAGGTCCTGGCCGGTGAAGGGCTGCATCTGCTGCTGCTCTTCTCGGCGTCGCCCGTGGAGCCGGATCGCCTCGCGCGCGCCGTCCAGGCCGCCTTTCCCGGCGTGCTCACGGCGGGCTGCTCGGGTGCTGGGCTGCTCGGTCCGGGAGGGCCGCAGGCCGCGGGCTTCGTCGCCCTTGGGCTCTGTCGGCCGGGTGCCGCTGCCTTCGCCCATCTCGACGATGCGCTCCCCTTTGAGCAGGTCGCCCCGCGGGTCGAGGCGCTGGGCGCCGGCCTTTGCGGGCCTCAGGTGCTGATCACCCTGTCGGAGGGGAGCGACACCGGGGTGGAGCGGCTGCTGGTGGCCCTCGGCGCGACCTCGGTGCCCCACGTGGGCGCTGCGGCCGGCGTGGCCGGCGGCGCGCGTTGGGTCTTCGCCGAAGGGCAGCAGCGGCGCGGCGGCCTCGTGGCCCTGCGCGTGGCGGCCCAGGTCCCCGGCTGGGTGGGCCACACCCCAGCCTATGACGAGGGCCCCGAGTCCTTGATCGTCACGGGCCTCGATGAAGGCGGCCGGCTCATCGTGGAGCTCGACGGCTGGCCCGCAGCCCAGCGAATGGCGGAGCTCGCTGGCGGCCCGCCGCCGCTGCTCGGCCGGCGGGGCGGTCCAGGACGGCTGGCCTGCCCGGTGCGCGCGGCGGGGGCCCGGGGTCTGCACCTCGATCGGCCGGTGGCCTTGGGCGAGATTCTTCTTCCGCTCTACCCTTCGTCGGAGGGGCGAGCGCCGGATGTCCCCTCCGCGGTGTTTTGCGCGGGCGCGGCGGGGGCCCTGCTC
>JBEIQK010000014.1:0-24564 GCA_040376505.1 Alphaproteobacteria bacterium
AGCGATCCGTCCACGGCCTGGCAGGGCTGGCTGGGCCCCGATGCCCAGGCCGCCCTGCCGCGGGAGACGCCGCTGCTCGGCACGGCCAACAACGACGTCTGGGGGCACACCGCCGACAACGAGCCGGCCAACGACGCCTTCTACTATGGCGCCTTCTTCGATCCGGGCTGGCGGGCCCGCCGCATCGCCCAGCGGCTGGGCGAGCTGGCGGCGGCGGGGCCGATCACCGTGGAGGACATGCAGGCGCTGCAGCTCGACACCCACAGCGAGCAGGCCGACGCGATGCTGCCCCTGCTGGTGGAGAGCCGAGACCGCCTCGATGAAGACGCCGCCCTGGCCTCGCTCCTCGCCCGGGGCGACCTGCCGGCGGCGGTGGATCGCCTGCTGGCCTGGGATCGGCGGATGGACCGCCCCTCCCCCGAGGCAGCGCTCTTTCGGGTCTGGATGTCGCTGCTTTCGCGCGACACGATCGGCGATGAGCTGAGCCTCGTCTACGACACGGTGGAGGCCGAGAAGGCGCCCTATGTCGACAAGGTGGCGATCACCGTTCACCAGCGGGGGCTGAGCGAGGTCTTAGACGGCGATCCGCATCTGCTGCGGCTGGGCGCCCTGGCCGAAGCGGTTGACTGGATCGCCGCCGAGGAGCTGCGTCGGGGTCTGTCGCCGCTCACCTGGGGGGATCTGCACGCGGCGGTCTTCACCACGCCGGATGGCCAGACCGAGCGCTGGCCGGCCGACGGGGCCAATGACACGCTGGACTCCTCGGAGTGTTCGCTCTGGTCGGGCGGGCGCTTGGGTGAGGTCTGCGGCGGGGTGGCCGGGCCGATCCTGCGGCAGGTGACGCGCTTTCGGGTCGACGGCACCCCCGAGATGTCCTACGTGGCGCCCTACGCGCACCCGGGCGGCCTGGAGGACTGGCTGGAGGGCCGCTACCAGTCGATGCCCTTCACCGAGGAGGAGGTCGAGGCCGCCACGGTGGAGCGCTCGACCTTGTAGGCCTCAGGGGTAGGCGACGGTGACGTAGAGGGCGCCGCTGCCCTCATCGCGGCACTCGCCGCCGCCCGGGACGGCGCCGGCGGTGGAGAGGCAGGCGCAGGAGAGATCGGTGAGACAAGCGGCGGGCAGCGCGACACAGTGGGGTCGGTCGGCGGTGTCCATCCGCTCGCCGCCGTATTCGGCGAGGCAGTACTGGGCGCCGCCGTCGCAGGTCTCATCCCCGCAGGGAAAGTCGACGGGGTCTGTGTCGGCGTCTGCGTCGGCATCACTGTCTGCGTCTGCGTCGGCATCGGTGTCTGTGTCGCTGTCGGCGTCTGAGTCAGCGTCGGCCTCGCCCTCGTCGGCGGCCTTGTCGGCGCTGCAGGCGGTGAGCAGGGCCAGCAGCCCCAGGGTGCGCAGGATCATTCTTCCTCTCCCTTGACGCGCTTTTTGCGCTCCAGTCCAGCGATGACGACGGTGATCTCGCCCTTGGCCGGCTTGTCGCCGAGGCGGGCGGCCAGCTCGCCCAGGGTGCCGCGGTCGACCCGCTCGTGGGCCTTGGTCAGCTCGTAGCAGACGGCGGCGGGGCGCTCGCCCAGCACGCTGGCGGCGAGGCGCAGCAGGGCGCCGATGCGAAAGGGGCTCTCGAAGAGCACGAGGGTGTGCGGCCGACGGGCCTCGCGGGTGAGGGCGGCGCGCTGCTTGCCGGGCTTGCGCGGCAGAAAGCCCAGAAAGGTGTAGGAGCTCATCGGCAGGCCGGCCCGCAGGAGGGCGGTCTGGGCGGCGCTGGCGCCGGGCAGGATCTCGTAGGGCAGGCCGGCGGCCAGGGCTTCGCGGACGACGAGGTAGCCAGGATCGCTCACGCCAGGCAGCCCGGCGTCGGTGACCAGGGCGACGGCGGTGCCGGCCTTGAGCAGGCCGATGATGCGGGCGGCCGCGCCGCGCTCGTTGTGCTCGTGGCAGGCGAAGAAGAGGCCCGGCCGCGGGATGCCGTGGTGGCTCAGCAGCTTGTGGGTGTGGCGGGTGTCTTCGGCGGCGATGGCGGGCACGGCGCGCAGGATGTCCAGCGCGCGGAGCGTGATGTCGCCGAGGTTCCCGATGGGGGTGGCCACGAGGTAGAGGGTGCCAGGGACGAGGGTGTTCATCGGCCCCGCCTATTCGCTCTGGGGCCGCGGCGCCGGGCGGGGTGTCGGGGGCCGCGGGCCTTGCTACGGGGGGGCCATGAAGAACGCGCCCCCCATCGGCACCCGCTACACCCTTGGCCCCGAGATCACCGATGAGCAGCAGGCTCACTTCGAGGCCTACGGCTTTCTGCACTTCGATCGGGTGGCCAGCCCCGACGAGCTGGCGGCGGCGGCCCGCGAGGTCGACGCCATCGAGGCGGCCTGGGTGGCCGAGGGCCGCGACAAGGTGAACGGCATCCCGCTCTTTCAGGGCTTCATCGAGGGCAAGCCTTTCATCCAGCGATTCACCTTCACCAGCATGTTCTCACCGGCGATCCGGGCCTTTGTGCTGGATTCGCGCTTTGAGCCGATTCGCAAGATGGTCGGCGCCAACGCCCGGGTGGGCCATGACGAGAAAGACGGCGTGGTGCTCAACCGCTTTGTCAACCTGCCGGGCAGCATCTACAAAGAGCTGGGCTGGCACACCGATGGTCTGCGGGATCTGTTTTATGGGCGGCTGCCCCAGGCGATGTTCAACGTGGGCCTGCACTTCGACCGGGTGAGCGCCGCCGACGGGGGGCTGCGCCTGCTGCCGGGCACCCACCGTCAGGGTTTTTGGAAGATGGCCCTGGCCAAGCCCTACTTCTTCTACCACCGGCCCGACCCGGCCGAGATCGTGGTGGAGACCGAGCCGGGCGACCTCACCGTTCACGACGGTCGGCTCTGGCATCGCGTGGCCCGCTCCAACAAGGCGGGCTGGGGCAGCCTGCGCCGCAGCATGTATGTGCCCTACCAGACCGGCCCCCACGAGAAGAAGCACGAGGGCAGCCCCACGCCCTTCTACCACCACCTCGGCCGGCTCTCGCGCTGGCTGCGCAGCCGGGTCGGCTGATGGCCTCGTTGCTCTCGGCGGAGACGGTGCTTCAGCGCATCGACGGCGACCACGAGGTGCTGCTGCGCAAAGAGGTGCTGCGCTTTGACGCGAAGCCGGGTCTGTTTGTGGTGCGCAAACACCTGCCGGGCGGGCCGACCCTGCCGCCGGTGCTGCTGGTGCATGGCTTCGCCCAGAACCGCTACACCTGGCACACCAGCCGCCGGTCGATGAGCGCCTGGCTGGCCGCCGCGGGCTTTGACGTCTGGAACCTCGAGCTGCGCGGCCACGGGCGCAACCGCGAGGCCGGCGGCGACGGGGCCGAGGCCTTCGCCGACTATGTGGCCGATGTGGCGGCGCTGGGTGACGAATTGCCCGATCGGCCCTTTGTGATCGGGCACTCGTTGGGCGGTGCGGTGCTCTATGCGGCGGCCACGGCCCTGCCCCCCGGCGCCCTGCGCGGCGTGGTGGGTATCGGCGCGGTCTATCACTTCGGCCAGGACAACCCGGCGCTGATGGCCTTGTGTCGACTGACCCACTCCTTTCGCGACGCGCCCTGGATGTCGACGGTGCAGGTGCGAACGGGGCTGGCGGGCATCCTGTTGGGCAAGCTCTACGGCCTGTCGGACATCGCCGGCTACGCGAGCCCGATCAGCGGCTGGTGGCCGGGCTCGGTGGAGCCGGAGCTGCTGGCCGAGCGTCTGGAGCGGGGCTTTGACTGGACCAGCGTGCGGGTCTGGCAGGAGATGAGCCGCTGGGCCGCCACCGGCACCTTTGACTATGACGAGGCCTGGCGACAGACCGACGTGCCGGTGCTGGTCTGTCTGGGCGACCGCGACCACCTGATGCCGGTGCGCGATGGCCGGGTGGCCTATGAACGGTCGGGCAGCGCCGACCGCAGTCTGCACGTCTTTGACGACTACCGCCACGCCGTACACTGGGGGCACCTGGATCTGGTGCTGGGCAAGGCGGCGCCGGACCATGTCTGGCCGCGGGTGGCCGACTGGATGCGCGAGCGGTCTTGAGGCTCAGCTCATCGCGGCGAGGAGGGTGCGGCGGGCCAGCTCGTAGGCGGCGCTGCGCGCACCGATGATGGCCCAGATGCCTTCGAGCTGACCGCGGAAGGAGCCCCGCTCCATCTCGGTGAGCTGCAGGCGCTGGAGCAGCGCCGCCAGGGCGCCGCTGGGGGTGCCGAGCCCGAGGAGGCATTCAATGGCGGTGAGCGCGCTCCAGGAGTCGGCGCGGATGGCGGTGTTGAGCGCCTCCACCTCTTCAAGCACTGCGGTGAACAGCTTCTTCGCCGCGGCCTCCTCACCGTCACAGAGCATCAGCGTGGCGGCGTTGATGCCATGCCAGACGGCGTGCTGGCGGGCCGGGTGCCCAAGGGCGTGCTGCATGGCGGCTTCCCAGCCGTCGCGGTAGCACTGGATGGCGATGCGCAGGTCGCCGACGAAGCGGGTTTCCAGGTAGCGCTGCTTGTGGCAGGCGGCGCGCAGCCCGAGGATCTCAGCGGAGAGGTAGCGGGTGGGCTTGCCGCCTCGATTGTTCTCAAAGGTGTCGATGGCTTCGATGGTTTGCAGCGCGGCGTTGATCTCGCGCAGGTTGCGGTGGGCCTGGGCCCGCCAGATCTCTATTTGGATCACCATCTCGGCCACCGGCCCGTTGAGCTCCGAAAGGGGCCCGCTGGAGAGCGGTGGTTCGCCGTCTTCTCCAAAGCTCCAGGTTTGCGCATCGCTGTCGACGGTGAGCTGATAGTCAGCGAGGCGCAGAAGAACCTGATCGCTCTGTCGTTGTTTGTCCAGCTCTCGGCAATCGTCGTACAGGATCTGAAACGAAGGGTCCGTCTGCGCTCCCGGGCCGCCGAAGGGCGGCGAGACAGACAGATCCTACTGCGCCGCGGCCGCCGATTCAAGCGCATGGACGGTACATTCCCGCCCTGTCAGGCGAATTCCGTGGATGTCACACACGCCGGCAGGAGCAGCCCTTCGACCCGAAGGGGCGTGATGGACGGATGCAAGCCAGATCACGCCGCCGCGTGAAGGTGAACACACCGCGGAGTCACGCCGGGAGACTGGACGAAGGGGTGGCCCGTCGCCGCCGCCACCAGGCCGCGAAGAGGGCGATCAATACAGCAAACCCGCCGACAATGCCCGCCCGTCGGCGCAGGATCGGCCCCTCGTCACCAAAGGTGGGCGCATCGCACTGCCCGGAGGGCCACTCCTGGTGCGCGCGAACATAGGCCCGGCGCACGGCGGTGCGGCGCTCCGGGTCGACCCCATCGAGCCAGGCCATGGCGTAGCAGGTGAGTGTGTCCACCCGCGGATCGTCTTTGTCCAGGAGGGCGGCGGCGGCCAGGGCCTCTTCGGCGGCGACGGCGCGGTAGTGCCAGCGGCGATCGGGGTGGGGCGCGCTTTGGCCGAAGCGCGCGGCCTCCTCGGGGGTGACGGGCAGACCGGCGGCCCCGGCGACGCGGTCGGCCCGGCTGGGCTCGTCTTTGTAGTCGCCCTCGTAGACCCGAAAGTCCGGCTCCAGCTCGGTGCCGAGCAGCTCCAGGCCGTGATCGCGGGTGAGGCGGGCGAGGCGCCAGCGGGCTGCCGCCTTGGCTTCGGCGGTGAGCGCGGCGCCGAGCTGCTGGCGGGCGGCCTCGTAGGCCAGCGCGGCTTCTTGGACGGCCGGCGGGTAGGCCGGCAGATCGAGGGGGCCGCCCTCGCGCAGGGTCTTGCGGGCGAGCAGGTAGCGCAGGGCTGCGTCGGTGGGGTTGCCCGGCGCCAGCGGCACGGCGGGCCAGTTGAAGAACCACTCTGCGTCGGCGGATGGTTCGGGGGTGCGGGGCGGCGGCGCAGGCGCCTCGGCGATGCGCAGGGCCTCGGCCTCGGCGGTGGGGAGCAGCCGTTCGGCGACGTAGGCGGTGTCGACCCAGTTGCCGGCCGCGCCGAAGGCGACCAGGGCACCCGGGAAATTGTCCTGGGCGAGGCGCAGGGCGCCGATCTGCCCCCAGGCCGCCTGGGCCGGGTAGAGCGGCCGCTCGGCGTCCCAGCCGCCGCTGGCCCCGGCGGTCCAGCAGGTGTCGGGCCCAAAGCCGTCGGCGGCCTGCTGCAGCGCGGCTTCGGCCCCCTTCAGATCGCCCGACCGGGCCAGCAGCGTGCCCCGCAGCCAGTGGGAGAGGGGGCTGGCCTCCGCTTTGGCCAGCCAGGCCTCGGTGAGGGGGATGTCGCCGATCTGGTAGGCCATCCAGGCGAGGCGGTCTGCGGCGGGGCTGGGCCGGTCGCCCAGGGCCGCCATCCAGCGTCGGGTGGTCTCCACCTCACCGGTGTTGGGCACGGGGCCGCCGTGGGCGAGGATCCAGGCGGTGAGCACCTGGGCGGTGAGGGGGTGGGCGGCCCAGGCGGTGAGCTGATCCTGGGCGATGGCCTCGCGGCTCAGCAGGTCGAGGGAGAGCAAGGCGCTGGCCGACCCGGTGGCGGCCTGCTCGGCGTACAGCTCGATGGCGCCGTGCAGATCGCCGGCATGCAGCCGCAGCCGGGCCCGCTCGCCCAGGGTGACCGCCCGCAGACCGAGGGGGTCTGGCGCGCCGCCTTCGATGGCCTGGGCGACGGCGAGGAAGGCGGCCTCGGTGGGCTCGGCCATCGCCGCCATGAATTGAACCTGAACAGTCCAGTCGGCGCGCTCGGCGGCCGGGAGCTCGCGCAGGTGCTCCCAGGCCTGCAGCGCCTCGGCGCGGGAGCCCTGCCGCCAGAGGCGGGCGCCGGTGGCGTAGCGGCGGAGGGCCTCGGGGGCGGCGGCGGGCCAGGTGAAGGCGCGGTCGCGGCCTTGACGCCAGTCGGAGTAGGCCCAGGTGTCCACCCCGAGGGGCTTGAGCAGGGTCAGCTCGCGGTCGATTGGATCTGTGTAGCCTCCCGCAAAGGGGCGCGGCGGCAGGATCGGAGCCAGCTCGGTGGCGAAGTCGGCCACCGGCGCCGACCACAAGGCCTCGGGCGGCGTGAGCACCAGGGCCTGGGCCAGGAAGGGGCCGCAGGCCTGGGCGGGGGCGAGCAGATGGACGAGGAGCAGGAGCATGGGGCGTACCAAGGGCCCGGAATAATCCTTCCCAGGGGTAGGGCGCAAGCGGGCGCGTGTCGGGCCGCGCTGGGGTGGAGCCTGGCGCCTGAGCGGTTACGTGGCGGCGTCGCTGGAGCTTTCGTGTCGACCCCTGTTCCCCTGCCGTCTCTCACCCCCGATTCAGTCTTCGAGCGGGTGCATGATATCATCATCGCCGCCAACCAGTGCCCGTTGATTGGCGCCTTTTACGACCTGCTCAAGGCGATGCAGTGGAAGGACCCCCGAAAGCGGCCCATCTTCGACGATGTTGCGAGCCTCTCGCCCCTCTTCAAGGTTCAACAAGGCCATGTGTTTCCCACGATGAATCCCGCGCTGATCCCTGCGCGCTGGCGGGCCATGGTGGAGAGCGGCTTTCACCGGGAGGTGTTGCAACATTTCCTGAAGCTGAGCGAGATGCCCGGCAGCCCGCTGCGGTATTCGGGGCATTTTTTTGGAGATGTTGGGCAGATTGTCGAATTGATGTACGGCACCTTTCCCGGGGTCGACGCCGAAACGATCTTTCGGTCTTGGGTTGGGATTCATCGGCGAAGGGTGCTCCATCGAATCGTTCTGTCCCAACACTACCTGACAGGGCTCGAGCGCTGTCACCCTGCCTTGATCGCCGTCTGGAGCGTCGATGGAATCGGCGAGTTCGTGCAGGAGGGCTACTCGCTCGATCCCTTGCATCGGCTGCTCGACCGACACGCAAAGGAGCCGGTGCTGGATTTGGCGCGGGCCCGGCTCGCCCTGGTGGAGGGCCGGCTCGATGACGCCACCCGCTTGCTTTTGGGGCGCACCGATGAGGCCTCTGCGGAGGTCTTCGCCATGCTGGCCCTGATGCGCGGTGACGCGGCCGCAGCGGCGCGGCACTTTCAGCGCGCCATCGCGTTTGACCGCGCGACGGGGGGTGACGGTGACTTCGTTTTTGCCCCTGCCAGCGTGTTGATGCCGCTGGCCTACCTCTCGCTTGGGCAGGCGGCGCGCACCAAGACGGTGGAGGTGAGCAACCGTCGGGTCGCAACGCGGTGGACTGGGCCGAGCAAGGCCATGGAGATGTGGATTCAGCGGATGATCAAGAAGGTCAAAGCCGAACCCTTGGGGGCGCCACCTCCGCTGCCGGAGGGCACGTGGTATCTCCTTGCGGCGGGTCTGATCTCGCGATGGACGGCCCTGCCGTTGCCCGAGAAGGAGCTGCGGGTCGCGTGGACACAGGCCCGGGCGGCGGGCCATGTCTGGGTCGCCGCCGAGCTGGCCCTCCTGCTCGGCGAGGCTGAGCCGGCGATGCCGCCGGGCTGTCGGTCCCTGCTCTCGCTCTTTGAATCCGACACAGACTGGGAGCAGGCCTTGACCCTGTTGGAGGGCGCGCTGAAGCCCG
Organism: Alphaproteobacteria bacterium; assembly: GCA_040376505.1. Taxonomy (GTDB): domain Bacteria; phylum Myxococcota_A; class UBA796; order UBA796; family UBA2385; genus JBEIQK01. The sequence goes on from JBEIQK010000014.1 coordinate 8,462, forward strand.
CGGGCATGGGTCCGGGCGGCGCCAAGTCGCGGGTGGCCTGGCTGGTGGAGGCCGGGGGCGCCTTCATCGAGCTCATCCCCGTCCTGCAAAACGCCACCAAAGGCGGCTGGACCAAAGGGCGGGCCATCGCGCTGAACCGCGTTGTCGGCGGTCGACAGTCGGTGCCCGAGATGACCGATCAGGATGCCGCGTTGGTCAGCGCCCTGTACCCTGCGGAGGTGGTCACGTATGGGCGTGGCTTCTCGGTGGGGCTCGTGGCAGGCTTGCGCGCGATCATGGGCCACCCGGCCCTGCTGGACGCCTCGGATCCGAGCCTCTCCCTGCGGGTGGAGCTGAGAGAGCCCATCCTGCGGGTGGATCCCAGCGGCACGGGCGTCTCGCTCAAGGTCGTGCCGGCGCCCCCTGTCTCAGGCGAGGCGGTGGCCAGTCGTCCGCGGCCAGACCTCTTCGAGCTGTGCTCGTTTTCGCCGCTTCAGCTTCGCCTGGCACGGCTGATCGGCAATGGGCTGGTCTTTCCAGAGGCCGGGCGCGAGCGGCTGCAGGCCTTGCTGCGTCGGGTGGACGGTGTCTTTCCGGTCCTCGACCCCTCCCAGACGGTGGGTGGCTCGGTGGTGGCGATGGAGGCCGATCCACGCCTGATCGTCACGCTCAAGCCGGAGGGCAGCGGCTTGCTGGCCCAGGTGTCGGTGGCGCCGCTGGGGCCCCAGGGGCCTCGCCTCGTGCCCGGGCAGCCGCCAGCCTCGACGGTGGCGCGCATCGGTGAACAGACCCAGGCCTGTGAGCGCGACCTGCGGGCCGAGCAGGCGGCCCTGGTGGGTGTGGTGCAGGCGCAGCCCATCCTGGGTGTCTTTCTCGCTGAGGAGCCGCTGCTGACCACCTCCTTGGAGGAGTCGCTGGAGTTGATGAGCGCCCTGCGCGCCCTCGGCGACACGGTCGGGGTGGAGTGGCCAGAGGGCGGGGAGCTGAAGCTGCGGGATGAGGTGGGTGTGGGGGCCATGCGGCTGCAGGTGCGCAAGGCCGGCGCCTGGTTTGAGGCGACGGGCCAGCTCGCGATCGGCGGCGACCAGTCCCTGCCCTTGGATGAGCTGATGCGCATCCTGGAGGTGGGGCGCACCCGCTTTGTTCGCCTCAACGATGGACAGTTTCTGGCGCTCACCGAGCAGCTTCGCCGGCGGCTCCAGCGCCTCGCTCGCCTCGGGGCCCGCCACAAGGGCGCCCTGCGGCTGCACGCGATGGCCACGCCGGCCCTCCTCGATCTGAGCGATGAGGGCCTGCTGAGCGGCGACGCCGGCTGGCAGACTCACCTGGCGCGCCTTCGCAGCCCGCCGCCGCCCCCACCCCTGCCCGCCGGGCTCAACGCCGCGCTCCGCCCCTACCAGGAGGCCGGCTTTGCCTGGATGTGTCGACTGACCGACATGGGCCTGGGGGGCATCCTGGCCGATGACATGGGGCTCGGCAAGACCGTTCAGGCGCTGGCCTTTCTGCTGCACCGCTCGGCCGACGGCCCCAGCCTCGTGGTGGCGCCGACCTCGGTCTGCGCGGGATGGGCCGAGCAGGCTGCCACCTTCGCGCCGGGGCTGCGGGTGCTGCGCTTTGGGGAGGGCGATCGCGAGGAGGCGCTTGGCGCCCTGGGTCCGGGTGACCTCGTGGTCTGTTCGTATGGGCTGCTGGTCTCGGAGATCGAGCGTCTGTCCAAGATCCCGTTCTCGGCCCTTATCTTGGACGAGGCGCAGGCGATCAAGAACGCCGACACGCTGCGCCACCAGTGCGTGGCCAAGATCCAGGCGCGCCAGCGCTTCGCCCTGTCGGGCACCCCGGTGGAGAACCATGTCGGCGAGCTTTGGGCGCAGATGGAGCTGCTCAATCCCGGCGCCCTGGGCACCTGGGGCAGCTTCCGGTCGCGCTTCGCCGAGCCGGTCAGCCAGGGCGATGTGGAGGCCCGCGAGGCCTTGCGTCGGCTGCTGCTGCCCTTTGTGCTGCGGCGCACCAAGGCGATGGTGCTGAGCGATCTGCCGCCGCGCACCGATGTGGTGGTGCCGATCACCCTGGAGCCGGCGGCGCGGCTCGCCTACGAGGCCCTGCGCGAGCACGCCATCGAGGAGATGTCGAAGAAGGAGGGGGCGAACCCGCTGGCGGTGCTGGCCTGGCTCACCCGGCTGCGGCTCTTCTGTTGCCACCCCGCCCTGGCGCTCGGAGACGACACGGGGCTGCCGGCGGCCAAGCTCGAGTCTTTCATCGAGCTGGTGACCGAGCTGCGCGAGAACAAGCACCGCACCTTGGTCTTCTCGCAGTTTGTCAAACATCTCGATCGGCTGCGCGTCTGGCTCGACGCGGAGAAGATCCCCTACCAGTACCTCGACGGCGCCACGCCAGCGCGGGAGCGGGCGGCGCGGGTGGCGGCCTTCCAGGCGGGCCAGGGGGATCTGTTCTTGATCTCGCTCAAGGCGGGCGGCACCGGCTTGAACCTGACGGCGGCCGACTATGTGGTGCACATGGACCCCTGGTGGAACCCGGCGGTCGAAGACCAGGCCAGCGATCGGGCTCACCGCATCGGCCAATTGCGTCCGGTGACGGTCTACCGCCTCGTCACCCAGGGTACCGTAGAGGAGCAGATCCTGGCCCTTCACCGCGACAAGCGGGACCTCGCCGATCAGCTCCTCGACGGCACCGGCGCCTCGGCCGCGCTGAGCGCCGAGGAGCTGGTGGCCCTGCTCAAGGGGGGTGTGGCGTCGCGCAAGAAGGGCCGGTGATCGGGGCCCCGCCGAGGCTTCGCGCTGAAGTTTTTAGGGGGGGGTTGCCCGGCCTTCGGTATCGGATAGGGGGGGTGTGACTTTGGAGGCCCGATGTCCTTGACCACTCCGTCCCTTGACTTCTCCCGGGTTGAAGAGCTGCTCCTTTGCCTCGGCAGGGCCGTCACTGCCGCTGCCTTTGTCGCGCTGCACGAATACTTCGGCGGCCGGGCCGAGCGGGGCCTGCACCTGCGGCTCGCCTCGGTGCTGCCGGCCACCCTGGTGCTCTCGCGTGACACGGTCAGCCTGCGCATGGAGGCCAGCGCGCAGCAAACCCGCTGGCGCGAGCTGGTTCGGACCGGGCGCCACCACGACCTGATGCAGCGGCTGATGGCGGCCAGCCGCCGCCGGGGCGACCCGCTGTGGACCCACTCCGACGACTGGCCCGCCCTCGAAGATCAGCTCGCGGTGATGTATGGCACCTGGGGCAGCCAGCCCGCCAAGCGGGTCTACGAGGCCTGGGCCCCCAAGAGCCAACGGGACTATCTGCGCCGCCTTACCCAGTCTGAACAGTCGGTGGAGGGCTTGCTGCGCAGCCACCCGGGGGTGATCGCCGCCTGGTGCATCGACGGCATCAACCACTTTGTCGACCAGGGCCTGCCGCTCCAGCCGATCCGGGCGCTGGTCGATCGCCACCCGGGTGAGCCGGTGCTCGATCTGGCCCGGGCCCGCCTCGCCTGGATGGAGGGGCGCCTCGGCGAGGCCAGCCGCCTGCTCACCCGCCGCACCGACGACGCGGCGGCCGAGACCCTGGGCCTCCTGGCCATCGTGCAGGGCGACGTGAAAGGCGCCAGCCGCCATTACTATCGGGCCACTGTTCACGAGCGCAAGCGCACACCGGGGGGAGACCTGCTCATCCAGCCCTCCGACGTGCTGGCGCCCCTCTCCCACATCGCCTCTGACTTCGTGGCGCGCATTCAAAGCGCCCATGTGAGCGCCCGGCGGGTGGTGCAGCGGGGCGGCGCATCGGCGGCGCGGGCCCTGTGGGTGCAGCGCCTGCTGGCCCGCAACGCGGAGATGGACATGGGCGCCCCGCCGCCCACCCCGCCCGGGGCCTGGGGGGCGCTGCTGGCGGGCCTCGTCTCGCGCTGGACGGGGCTGCGTCCGCCGCGCGAGGCGCTCCGCGCCGCCTTGACCCGCGCCCAGGCCGCCGGGCACCGTTGGATGGCCGCTGAGCTGGCCCGCGTGCTCGACGAGACAGAGCCGGCGCCGCCGGCGGGCTGTCGGCCGCTGCTGGGTCTCCTGGCGCTGGACGCCGACTGGGAATTGACCCTGGGCACGCTGGAGGGGGTGGCGCCGCCCAAGGCCAAGGCCCAGCGCGACGCGAACGGACGGGTGGCCTTTCGGGTCGAAGAGGACGACGGCGCGCTGCTGGTCTCCGCGGTGCGCCAGTCGCGGACGGCGGAGGGCTGGGGCTCCCCGTCGACCGTCACGCTGGCCGGCCTCGCGGGCGGGATCGCCACCGTGCCCGAGCTGACCGAGCGCGATGAGGCCCTGCTCCCCTCGCTCCTCCCCGACACCTACGCGCCGGAGAGCTGGCGGGTTCGGATCTCCACGCTGGCGGGGCTCAAGGCGCTGGTGGGGCATCCGGCGCTGCTGCAGTCCGACCGGGCCGACGCCCCCTTGCAGGTGGAGCCGCGCGCGCCGGTCTTGCGACTCGACGCGGTGTCGGGAGGGCTCTGTCTGCGGGTGGAGCCGGCGGTGGCGGCGGGCGCAGACGCTGCCTGGAGCCGGCCGCGGCCCGACCTCTTCGAGCTGACGGTCTTTACGCCGGCGCAGTGGGCGGTGGCTCGATTGATCGGCGCGGGCTTCACCCTGCCCTTGAGCGGTCGCGGGCGGATGATGAATTTCCTCGACCGGATCGAGGGCACCTTTCCTGTGCTGGACAGCACGGCGACGGGCGGGGCGCACAGCGCGATCCAGCGGGCGGATGGGCGGCCGGTGATCTCGCTGCGGCCCCGCGGCGGCGGGCTCCGGGCGCAGGTCTCGGTGGCGCCGCTGGGGCTCGACGGGCCGCGGATGCCCCTCGGCGCGCCGCCCACCACGGCGGTGGCGCGGGTAGACGGTCGATCGCGGGCAGTGGTGCGCGATCTGGCCGCCGAGCGCGCGGGGCTCGGCCGCCTCGTGGAGCAGGTGCCCGCGCTGGTGCCCTTCCTGGCCAACCAGCCGCTGGTGATCGACGCCTTGGACGAGGCCCTGGCGCTGGTGGAGGTGCTCGGCACCCTGGGCGAGGCGGCGTATGTGGAGTGGCCCGAGGGCGGCGTGCTGCACATCCGCCCGCCGCTGGTGGCGGGGGCGCTGCGGCTGCAGGTGCGCCAAACCGGGCCCTGGCTGAGCGCTGCGGGGCACCTCGATCTCGGTGAGGGGCTCCAGCTCGATCTCGATGAGGTGATGCGCATCCTGGAGGTGGGGGGCACCCGCTTCCTCCGTCTCGGAGAGGGGCAGTTCGTCGCCCTGGCCGACCAGCTTCGGGCCCAACTTCGCCGGCTCGGCCGCTTGGGCAGCCGACACGCGGGGGGCCTTCGGCTGCACAGCCTCGCGGCGCCGGCCCTGCTGGAGTTGGGCGAAGGCGCTGTGGTGGACGGAGACGCCGACTGGCAGGCCCAGGTCGCTCGCCTGCGCTGCCCGCCGCCGGCCCCGCCGCTGCCGACGGGCCTCCGCGCGACCCTGCGGCCCTACCAGGCAGAGGGCTTCGCCTGGATGTGTCGACTGACCTCGCTCGGATTGGGTGGCATCCTGGCCGATGACATGGGTCTCGGAAAGACCGTTCAGACCCTGGCCTACCTCCTGCACCGGGCTGCCGAGGGCCCCTCGCTGGTGGTGGCGCCCACGTCGGTCTGTTCAGCCTGGGCCGAGCAGGCGGCGCGCTTTGCCCCAGACCTGCGGGTGATCCGCTTTGGTGAGGGTGATCGCGAGGCCGCTCTGCGCGGGTTGGGGCCGGGGGCGCTCGTGATCTGCAGCTACGGGCTGCTGGTCTCGGAGATCGAGCGCCTGGCGCCGCTCTCCTTCGCCGCCCTGGTGCTCGACGAGGCCCAGGCCATCAAGAACACCGACACCCTGCGCCACCAGTGCGTGGCGCGCATCGCGGCGCGGCAGCGCTTCGCCTTGTCGGGCACGCCGGTGGAGAACCATGTGGGCGAGCTCTGGGCCCTGATGGAGCTGCTCAATCCCGGCGCGCTGGGCCCCTGGGCACAGTTCCGCTCGCGCTTCGTCGATGCAGCTGGAGCCGGGGAGGGCGCCGACGCCCTGCGTCGGCTGCTGCGGCCCTTCGTGCTCCGGCGCACCAAGGCGATGGTGCTGGGCGACCTGCCGCCGCGCACCGACGTTGTGCTGCCCATCCCCCTGGACCCCCGGGCCCGCCACACCTACGAGGCGCTCCGCCAGCGCGCGATCGGCGAGCTGCGCAGCGAAGGTGCCGCCAACACCATGACCGTCCTCGGCTGGCTCACCCGGCTGCGGCTCTTCTGCTGCCACCCGGCCTTGGTTCTGGGAGAGGGCACCCCGCTGCCGGCGGCCAAGATGGAGGCCTTCACCCGCCTTGTCGGCGAGCTGCGCGAGAACAAGCACCGGGCGCTGGTCTTCTCTCAGTTCGTCAAGCACCTCGACAAGCTGCGGGTCTGGCTCGATGCCGAGAAGATCCCCTACCAGTACCTCGACGGGGCCACGCCAGCGCGGGAGCGGGCGGCGCGGGTGGAGGCCTTTCAGGGCGGTGAGGGGGATCTGTTTTTGATCTCCATGAAGGCCGGCGGCACGGGGCTGACCCTGACGGCCGCCGACTATGTGGTGCACATGGACCCCTGGTGGAACCCCGCCGTCGAAGATCAGGCCAGCGATCGGGCCCACCGCATCGGCCAGCAGCGGCCGGTCACCGTGTATCGACTGATCACCCAGGGCACCATCGAGGAGCAGATGATGGCCCTGCACCGCGACAAGCGCGACCTCGCCGATCGGCTGCTCGACGGTGCGGCGGCCGCGGCCTCGCTCAGCGGAGAGGAGCTGCTGGCCTTGCTGGTCGCGGGCGCCCCCTCAGGGGAGGATGCGCGGGGTGACGCCCCCGGCGTAGCGCAGCCAGCCCAGGGTCTGGCGCCCCTCCACGGGCAGCGGCGTCGCGGGGGGCCACAGGGTGACGGACTGGGCGCCGAGCCCTAAGCGGGCGCCGCCTTGCGCATCGCCGGCGAGGGGAGGGGCTGGGGAGAGAATCGTAAGAGAAGGAACGGCACCCTCCTCCTCGCCGGTGTTTTCTACCACGATGTTAAACAGTCCCGGCGACTCGGGCTCCAGGCGGGCGACCACCTGGGCCTGTGGCGCCCGGCCCTGGCGAACGGCGGCCAGGGTGCGCCGGTGCCAGACCTCCGTCTCGCCGGGCAGGGGGAGCCGAAACCAGCGGATGCCGACCAGGGCGGGGGGCGGTGACGCACGGAGCGCGGCGACCAGCGCGGCCACCGCGGCGGGATCGGCGCGCAGGCGTCGTTCGAGGGGGCCCTGGGGGGCGCCGGGTCGCAGGCCGGAGAAGGCCCCCTGGGCGCTGAAGCGCAGGGTGTAGGCATAGGTGGGCAGCGCCACCCAGAAGGGGTGGCCGAGGGCCGCGGCGGCCTCGATCGCCTGGGTCGCCTCGGGCAGAGAGAACAGAGGGTGGAGGCGGTCGGGGCCGTCGGGCGGGCGCAGGTCGTGGAGCTGAACGGTCCAGGACTGTGTCTGGGCGAGCAAGGCGGGCAGGTCGGGGCTGCGCAGCCAGTCGGGCAGGCCGGTGATCGAGAGGGGGGCCTGCACGGCCGACTGGACGGCCTCCAATTGGGAGACAAAGGCGCTCAGGCGGGCGGTGGGCAGGTCGACGTCGAGCTCAAGGCCCTCGATCTGCAGCCCCTGGGCGCGCAGGCGGTCCTCGGTCAAGCGGGCGATCGGGGCCAGCGGCGGCAGGCGGTCGAGGCCGCCGGGGCCGAGGTTGGCGCGCAGGACGGCCTCGATGGGGCGATCGAGGGGGGCGGGGGCCTCGATGCTGCGGGCGCTGCCGTCTGCCTCCACCTCCCAGACCAGCAGCGAGAGGGCGTCGTAGGTGGGGCCGTCCCTGCGCAGCGCTTCTTCGAGGGCCGGGGTGAGGGCCCGCTGCCAGACATAGGCCCGCTCGGCGAGGGGCGCTGGCGGCGGGCCGCAGGCGAGGAGGAGCAGCAGGGCGCCCACCGGCGGACTAGTCGTCGAGCAGGCCCTCGTCGAGGCCGTCTCTGCCGCTGGGCTGCACATCGTCGAGCTCGGTGGGGCCGACCTGGGGCAGGGATGGATCACAGAAGATGATCACCCAGTCCTTGCGCGTGAACTTGTTGTCTTCGGGCAGCCGCTCGGCGAACTGGGGCATCGGCTCTTTCTTGTCGAGCTGCTTGAGCAGGGGCACGGCCTGGTAGGAGTCCACGCAGGTCTTGTACTTGTCTTCGAAGGGGGCCATGGCGGCGTCGACCGACTCGTGGCACTTCTCGTGGCGGTTGCGGGTGCCGCGGTCGCAGATCTCCACCTTGGCCTGGGCGGTGAAGCCCACCCAGCGGTTGGCGGTGGACTCGTTTTTGTATTCCTTGGCCATCTCCTTGAACTTCTGGGTCTCCTGCTCCTGGCGGCGCAGGTCGCGAACCGTCTGTTCAAGTTTGGTCTTGATCTCGTCGCGCTCGACGGTGGCCTGGGTGAGCTGCGTGCGCAGGCCGTTGAGCTCCTCCTCCATCGCCTTCCACTTTTTGGCGGCGGCCTTGCGGCGGCCCTCGTCTTTTTCGTCCTGGGCCTTGAGCGCGGCGATCTCCGACTCGCGGCTGGCGATGTCGCGCTCCAGGTCCATGACCCGCTGCTGGGCGGCCTTGGCGCGCTCGGTCTCGGGCATGACCTGCTCGACACACATGAGCGCCAGCTCTTCGGGGGTCAATCCCTGCTTGATGACCTCCGGGGGCTGCTTCAGGATGACGGGCTCGTTGGTGAGGCCGTAGAGCGCGTAGCCGCCGACGCCGCCGCCGAGCAGGCCGATGGCGAGGGCCGCGATGGCCAGGGTGAGGGTGGTGCTGCCGTTGCCGTTGCTCATTCGAAGACCATGTCCGCCGCGCTGCGGGGCAGGAGCTTGTTGTTGCTGAAGGTGTAGCTGAGCACACCGGTGATCGAGGTAAATGCGGTGCCGACGGTGCGGGTGGCGCTGGAGCCGCTGTACAGATCGTCGTCGACCCGCAGGCAGCCGGCCACCTCGAATTCCATGTAGTCGCCGGCGCCGTCGGGGTTGGCGCTGGTGATGGTCACGCCGTTAACGGTCACGAGCATCGACTCGAAGCGCTCCGCGTCGGCGCCGCCGGTGCCAATGGCGCAGGGGTCGGTGATGGCGACCGGGGCGGGCACGGTGGCCAGACCGGTGACGGTGGTGATGGCATAGGCGACCTCGGTGAGGCCGTAGTATTCGGTGTAGGTGCCCGAGACGGTGACGGTCTCGCCGACCGAGACGCTGGCGTCGCCGGAGTCGTAGATGTAGACGCCGTCGTATCCGTCGCTCTCGGTGGTGGACTGGATAAAGTAACCGGCGCCGGTGTTGACCCCGGTGACCACACCCGCGACGGTGACCTCGCTGCCCTCGGCCGGGTGGTCGGGATCGCTGACGTCGCGCAGGGCGCCGATGGTGGTGGGGCAGGCGCTGTCGTCGGGGTTGGGCACGTCGGGGCAGCGGTCGCAGGCGTCGCCGGTGCCATCGCCGTCGGCGTCGGCCTGATCGGCGTTGTAGAGGTAGGGGCAGTTGTCGTCTTCGCTGGCGAAGCCGTCGCCGTCGATGTCGGCGCTGGTGCCGGTGCACTCGTCGCTGGTGGGGTTCATCGGGCAGGGGTCGCAGGCGTCGCCCTTGCCGTCGCCGTCGAAGTCCTCCTGGTCGGGGTCCCAGCCGTAGGGGCAGAGGTCGGCGCTGTCGGCGAGGCCGTCGCCGTCTTCGTCGCCGGCGGCCGGGCTCGACAGGTCGCAGGCGGGGGGCGCCGTGTCGGGGCAGGCGAAGATGGGGTCGAGGGTGCCGGCGTAGTCGTAGCCAGAGGGCATCGAGACGGCGCCGAGGTCGGCCATCAGCAGGGCTTCGAGCGCGGCGTAGGTCTGACTGTCGTCGCCGGAGCTGGCCGACTTCACACAGAGGGTGCGCGAGACCTCGCAGGCGGTGACAGTCTCACACCAGTCGGGGTTTTCGGCGAGGACATTGAGGATGGCGCTGTCGCCGTAGAGGGCCTCGCCTTCGACCACCACGAGGCGCACCGTGTCGGAGCTGGACTGAATGACCGCGCGGTAGGGCTCGGAAGACCAGTCGAAGACGGCGATGTCGGCGCGCTTGCCGACCTCCAGGCTGCCCAGCACGCCGTCGGTGCCGGTGGACCGGGCGGCCTCACTGGTGATGAAGCCGAAGAGGGTGGTGTCGGCGATGTCGGTGTTGCCGCGGCTCTCCAGGTACTCCTGGGCGCACTGGGCCTCGGCGGCGGGGTTGGCCGAGCCCGACCAGGTCCAGTCCGGGCCGAGGGCGACCGGCACGCCGAGGCGCAGGGCGACCTCGACGGGGGCAGTGCGCTGGTAGAGGTCGAGGTTGCTGCGGGGTGACCAGATGAGGGTGGTGCCCTCTTCGGCCATGTTGGCGAGCTGGGTGACATCGGCGTGAACGGTGTGAATCCAGGCCTGACCTGGGCCCACCATGCCGATCTCGATCATGTGGGCGATCTCGGCGCGACTGTCGTCGTTGGTGCCCTCGCCGACATGGTTGAGCAGGGCGTCGAGGGAGCCGCTGGCGAGCTGGTTGCCGTAGGAGGTGCCGTCGGCGGCGTCGTACTTGTCGGTGACGGTGCTGGCGGAGAAGATGAGGTCGTGATCGTCGAGGTGGCTGGCGGCCGCACCCTCGTCGAGGTTGCGCACCAGCACGTTGATGCAGGAGCCGCCAAAGGAGCCCGTGGCTGCGGTGCCACCGCCGACCAGCACCCGCAGCTCGGCCCACTTCATGATCTCGCAGGCGTCGTCGTCTTTGATGGCGTCATAGGCGGTGCGGTAGAGGTCGTACTCGTCGGCGGCGCGCCAGTCGTAGCGGTCGTCGAAGCGCATGCCGTGCTGCCAGCGCGGGATGACGTTGTACTGAAGGTGGTTGTGGGTGTCGATGAGCCCGGGGCTGATGACGCCCTCGGTGCAGATCACCTCGGCGCTGTCGGTGCTGCAGGTGGGGCCGACGCAGGTGATCTCGGCGGAGCTGCGGCTGTAGACCACGAGGCCGGCCTCGGGGCCATCGGGGGTGAGCACCACGCCGGAGAGGGCGACGAGGTCGCCGCTGCCGCTCTGGGGGGTGCAGGCGGGCAGCTCCGGGCCGGCGGTCCAGGTGAAGGGCTCGGGGCCGGGGGGATCGCCGGTGTCATCGCCGCCGTCGCTGCCATCCGACCCATCGGTGCCGTCGGTGCCGTCGGTGCCATCCGTGCCATCCGTGCCCTCGTCGGCGCCGCCGTCGTCGGCCGGCGAGGCGGAGTCCTGGGTGGCGGCGTCTTTGCCGCCGGTGCAGGCGACGGCGAGGAGGGCGAGGAGGAGGCTTTGGCGCATCGGTCGGCTCCGTTGTGGGCCCGTCTATAGCTGATGAGCGGCCGGGCTGCCGCGTGGCCGGGTGAAAGCAGGCTGAGGTGGCCCGGACTGGGCCCTGAGGCTACCGTTTCAGCAAGCGCGCTCCCATGGCCGGGGGCCGGGAGCTGGCATGAACGAGTCGGTCGAAGCCCTTCAAGATCCGCCTGGCTTTGAGGTCCCCACCGCGGGCTTCAGCGAGGCCCCCCTCTCGCTGTCCACCGGCAATGGCAGCATCACGAAGGGGATCTTCCTCACCCTCTCCGTCTTCGTCCTCTACTCGCTGGTCGTCGCCTCTGTCGTGGGCGTCGAGCAGATCAGCGAGCCGGAGTCGCTGGCGGGGCGGGGCTACCACTCCTGGGTGCACATCTTCTTCGATCGCGACGCCTACCAGCTCTGGTGGGTGATCCCGATGATGCTGCTCTTCATGGTGGCCCAGCAGGTGCGCACCTTGGGGGGCGTGACGCTGGCGGGTCTTGCGCTCTACATCTTCAAGAGCGGCGCCATCGACCTACACACGATGCTGTGATCGGCGGGTCGGCCTCGGTTAGTCGGGGCTGCGATGCCGCGAATCCTCCTCGTCGACGATGACCCTGCCTTGCTCGATGTGGTCGCGATGGCCTTCGAGGACGCTGGCTTTGCGGTGGAGACGGCCGGCGACGGCATTTTGGCGATGGCCGCGGTCAACCGCCAGCGCCCGGATCTGGTGGTCACCGACGTCAACATGCCGCGCCTCGACGGGCTCGGCCTCTGCCGGCGCCTGCGGCGGGCCTGGCCCCAACTGCCGGTGATCCTGCTCACCAGCCGAGACGCCGAGCTCGACGAGGCCATGGCCCTCGAAGATGGCGCCGACGACTACATCACCAAGCCCTTCAGCACGCGGGTGCTGCTGGCGCGGGCAGGCGCGCTGCTGCGGCGGGGCGCGGGCGGCGTGTCGACGGCGGGCAGCGGGCCGCGCCACCTGGGGCCCCTGCGCATCGACCTCGATCGGGTGGAGGTGCGCTTTTATGATCAGCCCGTGGTGGTGACGATGGGCGAGCTACGCCTGCTCGACGTGCTGACCCGGCGCCCGGGGATGGTGTTCTCGCGCGACGCGCTGCTGGCGCAGATGCGCGACGACGGATCGGTGGTGGAGGCGCGCATCATCGACACCTATGTGCGCCGCATCCGCCGCAAGCTGGAGGCGATCTCGGCCGAGGCCGACCCGATCGAGACGGTGATCGGCGCGGGGTATCGCTGGCGGCACCCGTGAGGGCGGTCTGGCCGCGCGGCTGGATCCCCCTGCGGCACCGGGCGGCGCTGGTCGCGGTGAGCGTGGCGGCCCTGCCCTTGCTGCTGGTCTGGCTCTCGGCCCTGGGCGACGCGGCCCTGGGGCAGCGGATGGCCGAGCGCGGGCTGCAGGCGGCGGCGCGGGCGGCCCCGCAGGTGGGGCGCCCCGACACGGCGGCCCAGGTGGAGGCCCTCGCCCGCAAGGAGGGCCTGTGGATGCGGGTCATCGACGAGGATGGCCGCGTGGTGGTGGACGCCAACCACGACGCCGCCACCGGGCTGGCGGCCTGGTCCCAGGCGCTCTTCTTTGGCCCGGAGGGCCCGCCGACCCTGGCCGGTTGGGAGCTGTCGGCGGGGCCGCCGGGCCAGCGCCTCGTCGCCCTGGCCGCCGAGCAGGGCCGGGCCAGCCACACCTGCACCTTCGTCGAGGGGCACCGCCTGCTGGTCTGCGAGGCGGCGCGGGTGGCCGGGGATGGCCGGTCGATCCTCTACGTGGTGGAGAGCTCTCAGGCGGCGATCCGTTCGTTGCACGACGCCCGCTACCCCCTGCTCAAGCTGACCCTGATCTCCGGCGTGCTGGCCCTGGTGTTGGGGGCCTGGCTGGGCTGGCGGATGGTGCGGCCGATCGAGCAGCTTCGGGCCCAGGTCCTCGATCGCAGCCGGTCGGCGGCCCTGGCTCCGGTGGCCCTCGATCGGCGCGACGAGTTGGGCGATCTGGCGCGGGCCTTCAACCGGCTCCTGGGGGCCCTGCGCGACCGCGGCGCGGCCAACGAGGCCTTCGCCGCCGACCTCGCCCATGAGGTGAAGAATCCGGTGGCGGCGGTGCGGGCGGCCTCCGAGCGCCTGAGCGCCGGGGGTCCGATCGACGCCGAGCGGGCGGCGCGCCTGGGGCGGGTGCTGCGCGAGGCGAGCGATCGGCTGGAGCGGCTGTCGAACCGCTTCTTGGAGCTGGCGCGGGCCGAGGCTGGGCTGGTGCACAGCCACCGCGAGCGCATGCCGATGGGCCTCCTCGCCGAGCGGCTCGTGGAGCGGCTGGCGGCCGATCCGCGGGCGGAGGGGGTGCGCCTGGCCGCGGTGGTGGCCGGACCCTGCGTGGTCCTGGCGGTGGCGGAGCGTCTGGAGACCGTGCTGATGAACCTGCTCGACAATGCGCTGCGCTTCGCGCCGGAAGGGGTGGGGCCGCCGCAGGTGACTGTCACGGTGGCTGAGCGGGCGGGGCGGGTGGAGGTTCGCGTCGAAGACAGCGGCCCGGGCGTGCCGATCGCGGATCGCGAACGGGTCTTTCAACGCTTCTTCAGTCGGCGGCCAGGGGGCACGGGCCTGGGCCTCGCGCTCTGCCAGGCGATCGTCGAGGCCCATGGCGGCGAGATCGCGCTGGAGCCGGGGCCGGCGGGCTGCGGATTTTTCTTCTGGCTCCCTACAATAGATTCACAGCCTCGGTGAACTTTGGGTGCCGGGGTCCACAATTCAGCGGTAGGCTGAAGAAACTCTCCGAGGTGCTCATGCGTTCGTGGACCCTGCCCCTGCTGTGCTCGTTCGTGTTGCTGGCCTGTGAAGAAAAGGAAGGCGCCTCTGCCGGTGGCGGCTCCGCCGATGAAGTCGGCGACGGCGGCGACGGCGGCGGCGGCGGCAGCGAGGTCAAGGACTCCGATGGCGACGGCCTGACCGATGACGAAGAGGCGGCTCTGGGCACCGACCCGGCGCTGTCGGACTCCGATGAAGACGGCCTCTCCGACAGCGAAGAGGGCGCCCTGGGCACCGACCCCCTCGCCGCGGACTCCGATGGCGACGGCTTTTCTGACCTCGACGAGGACGACACCGATCCGCTTGACCCCGACGACAAGCCCTACCAGGGCGGCTGGAACAAGGGCGATTGCCGCAACGACATCGAGGCCACCGGCAACGGCGTCGGCGACATCGCGCGCGACTTTGAGGCGGTCGATCAGTTCGGCGACACCGTGCGCCTGCACGACTTCTGCGATCGCGCCGTGCTCGTCATCCTGTCGGCCATGTGGTGCGGGCCCTGCCAGTCCGAGACCGAGGACCTCGCCAAGGACTTCGTCGAGCTCGAGAGCCGCGGGCTCATGATCATCCAGCTCCTCGGCGAGAACAACGGCGGAAATGCGCCCACCGACGGCAACCTCGACAGTTGGGTGAACGACTACGACGTCACCTTCCCGGTGCTGTCCGACGGCGGGTGGTCGATCTCCAGCCGCTACGAGCTCGATGGCTACATCCCCACCACCTCGCTGATCGGGCCGGGAATGGAGATCCTCGAGGTCGATGGCCGGGTCACCCCGGGTGAGATCGAGGCCGTCCTGCCCTGGTAGTCGGGCCTCGGGGCCCCAAGAGCCGCGGGGCGGGCTCCTCTTCGGAGGGTCCCGCCCCGCGCTTCGTTTGGGGGATGGGGCCTCGCCCTACTCGGCGTACTTGAGCTTGCGGTGGCCCACCACCGAGTTGATGGTGCCGCGCTCGCCCTGGATGGCGACGCGGTTCAGGTGGCCGAGGCAGACGGTCATCTGGGCCGACACGCCGCCGTCGAGGTTGATGGCCTTGTCGGCCTTGACCTCCTGCACGAGGTAGTCGGCGAAGCGATCGAGGGCGAGGCCGTTGTGGGAGGTCTCCTTGAGCTTGATCGGCCCGGTGGGGGCGCTCAGGCTCTTGCTGTCGAAGGCGAGGATGAACTCCACGGCGTCGCCGACGATGGCGATGGCCGCGCGGGCGGCCTTGTCGGGGTTGGGCTTCACGAGGTTCTTGCCGCCGTCGACGAGGCGGTCGATCGACTGCAGGGCCTCGGTGGGGCCCGGGGTCCAGGCCTCGCGGGGGCTGATGTCGAGGCCGGCGGGGCCGGCGAAGAGCACGCCGCTGCCGCCGCGATCGGAGAGGGGCGACAGCTCCTTGCCCTCGTGGACGACGAGGCCCATCGGCTTGCCGCCTTCGTAGAACCCGCCGTTGATCGCCACCCAGGGGTCCTCGCAGGGGGGCGTGAGGGCGGAGAAGGGCGCCACGGCGTCGGCGGCGCGCACCTCATAGCGGGCCGCGCGGTCGAGGCGGGCCCGGTAGACGAAGCCGCTGCTGCCCCGGTCGCTCCAGGTCTGGCGGGAGAGGGTCAGGCCTTCGCCTTCGGCGACGGCCTCCACTGGCCCCACTTCGACGAGGTCGCCGACGGGGGCGGACGCGCAGGCCCAGAGCAGCAGGAGCAGCATGGCGGACTATCCTTCGGTGGAGGGCTCGGGGCTGTTGGACCCTTCGGGCGCACCTTCGGTTCCACCTTCCGTGGCGCCGTCGCTGCCGCCCTCCTCACCCCGGGGGCCCCGCCGCCGCCGGCGACGACGACGGCGGCCGTCGCTCTCCGACTCGGGTGCGGTGGGCTCGCCGCTCAGGTCTTCGGCGCCCTCGACGGCGGGGGGCGGCGCGCTGGCCTCGCCCTCGGCGGCGGGCTCGGGGCGGTCCTCGCGGCGGGGGCGGCGGGGCCGG
>JBEIQK010000949.1:0-2299 GCA_040376505.1 Alphaproteobacteria bacterium
GAGACCACCAGCAGCACCGACAGCTCGGGGCCGGTCAGTCGCTCCTCGATGAGGATGGGCGCGGCCTCGCCATAGCGGGCCCGCAGGTCGGCGAGGGCGAGGGCGAGGGCGGGGGCGTCTTCACAGACAACGACCCCCTTGCCCTCGGCGAGGCCGTCGTACTTGGCCACGCCGCCCGCGGCAAAGGCCGGCGCCGCCGCGGCGTCTTCGGCGGCGGAGCGACTGAGCACCGCCCGCGCCGTGGGGATGCCGTGTCGCAGGAGAAATTCCTTGGCGAAGGCCTTCGAGCCCTCCAGCCGGGCGCCCACGACGCCGGGCCCCACCACGGCGAGGCCGTCGGCGCGCAGCGAATCGGCGAGGCCGGCCGCGAGCAAGGCCTCGGGGCCGATCACCGCCACCTCCACACCCTGGCTGCGCAGGAAGGTGGACAGTGGCCCCTCCACCGGCCCCGTGGAGCCCGGGATGCCGTCGTTGCCAGGGACGACGATGACACAGGCTGCGCCGAGGTCTTCGGCGAGGCGCCGGGCGATGGCGTGCTCGCGGGCCCCCTTGCCCAGAACAGCGAAGCGGCCGCTCACGGCGCACCGCCGATCGCTGCGCGCACCGAGGCGGCGACCTCGAGGGCGATCTCGGCGGCGGCGCCCAGGTAGGCGCCGGGCCGCAAAGCGGCGAGGCGGGCCTTGTCTTCTGCGGGCAGGGACTGATCCTGCACGAAGCGGCTGAGGTCTTCGGCCGAGATCGACTGTCCACGGGTGAGGTCGCGCAGGGCGCCGTAGGGGTCTTCGGTGTGGTGCAGGCGCATCACCGTTTGGATGGGCTCGGCCAGCAGGGCGGGGGTGGCCTCAATCGCCGCGAGGCAGGCGGCGCCGTCAAAGGCCACGGCGTCGAGGCCCTTGCCGATCTCGTCGATCGCCAGCATCAGATGGCCAAAGGCCACGCCCACGTTGCGGGTGACGGTGCTGTCGGAGAGATCCCGCTGCATGCGCGAGCGCGTCAACTTCTCGGCCAGGAAGGATAGCAGGGCGGCGCTCAGCTCGAGGTTGCCCTCGGCGTTCTCGAAGCGGATGGGGTTGACCTTGTGGGGCATGGTCGACGAGCCGACCTCTCCGGGCCGGGTGGCCTGAACGATCCACCCTTGGGAGATGTAGAGCCAGACATCGCGACACAGATCGACGAGGATGCTGGAGAGCAGCCGCGACTCGTGAAACCAGCGGGCCCAGGCGTCGTGGTCTTCGATCTGGGTGGTGGCCGGATTGGGCACCAGGCCCAGGCCGCTCACCAGCCGCCGCTCGTAGCTCCGCCAGTCCACCGTGGGCGCGGCGATCAGCAGGGCGGCGTAGGTGCCGGTGGCGCCGTTGAGCTTGCCATAAAAACGGTGGTCGACCAGGGCGCGCCGCACCCGCAGCAGGCGACTGGCGTAGACGGCGAGCTCCTTGCCGGCGGTGGTGGGCGTGGCGGGCTGGCCGTGGGTGCGGGCCGGAAAGGGCAGGGCGGCGAGGCTCTCGGCGAGGCCGGCGAGGCGCAGGAGCAGGGCGTCGAGGGCGGGGAGCTGCTGCTCGCGCACAAAGGCGGCGAAGCGCGTGCTGTAGGCGAGGTTGTTGACGTCTTCGGAGGTGAGGCCGAAGTGGATCCGATTGGGCGCCCGCAGCGCGGTCTGGGCGCGCAGGTGGTACTCAATGGCCTTGACATCGTGGCGGGTGGTGGCCTCGATCGCCTTCACCCGCTCAAAATCTGCCTCGTCGAAGTCGGTCGCCGCGGCCAGCAGGCGCCCCCGCTCCCCCTCGTCGAGTTGGCCGAAGAGGCCGGTCTCGTCGAGGGCGAGGGCGTGGGCCACCTCGACCTGAACCCGCGCCTGGGCCAGCGCCGCCTCGGAGAAGTAGGCCCGCAGGGGCGCGCAGCGCTCGGCGTAGCGGCCGTCCAGGGGGCTGATGGCGCGGGCGGCGCTCATGAAGACAGACCCGACAGCTCGGCGTCGGCCTCGATCAGGCTCTGCTTGAGCGCCCGGATCTCGGCGGCCAGGGTACGGCGCAGGCTCGGGATGTTGAGGGCCCGCAGGGCGGCGTGGGCGGCGTTGTCGGGGCGGATGCAGGTGGCGGCCGGCGTGGCCGAGGGCATCATCAGCGAGGAGGCCACGTTGAGCAGCACGTCGCTGCGGTCAGAGAAGGGCGGCGCGTTGATGACGGGGATGGCGAAATTCGCGGCCAGGGCCCCGCCGAGCCCATTGGACTCACCGGCCACGGCGATGATCACGCCGGGCTCGATGGTCTCGCCATAGGTGGCCACCAGCTCGGCGATGCGC
>JBEIQK010000161.1:0-10374 GCA_040376505.1 Alphaproteobacteria bacterium
CCCTTCGTGCCCTGGACGGTCTGGTTCTACGTGCCCCTCTACGCGCTGGTCTTCCTGGTGCCCCTGTTGGTGGTGGACGACTGGCGCTACTTCGGGCGCATGGCCCTGCTGCTCACCGCCACGGCGGTGCCCGGCGGCCTCGTCCACCTGCTGCTCCCCATCGAGATCGATCGCCCAAGCGCGCCTGAGGGCCCCGGCCTCACCCTACTCATGTTGCGTTCGGTGTACGCCACCGACCCGCCAGTGAACACCTTTCCGAGCCTGCACGTGGCGATGGCCACCAGCATGACCATCGCGGCCTTTGGGCTCGGCCGGCGGGTGGGGGCGATCACGCTGCTCTTTACGGCGCTGATGACCGTCAGCGTGCTCACTCTCAAGCAGCACTTCCTGGCCGACATCTTCGGCGGCTGGGCCCTCTCGGCCTTCGCCGCCTGGGCCAGCCGTCGGCGCGGCGCCGACCGGACCGGCCCCGGGCTCTGGCCTTAGGCCGCCTTCTTCTTCGGCAGCAGGGCCATCAGCCTGGCGGGGATGCCGGTGGCGACGAGGCCCACGAGGAGGAGGCCTGCGACACCGCCCATGAGCAGGTCGGCCACCATGCTGAGCAGACCCTTGGCCGGCGCATCGACGAGGAGGTGCTCGACGAAGTGGTGCAGCGGGCCGATGCCGTGCAGGAGGATCTGCCCGCCCACCAACAGCATCGCCACCGTGCCGATGAGGGAGATCAGGTGCAGGAGCTTCGGCGCGCCGGCCAGCAGGAGCTTGCCGAGCCCCACCGAGGCGCCGCCGCGCTGGACGAGCACCTCGCCGGCGTCGTCGATCTTGATGAGCACCGCGACGAGGCCGTAGACGCCGACGGTCATGAGCACCGAAATCGCGTAGAGCGCGGCCACCTGGGTGACGAAGGGGGCGGTGGCGACCTCGCCCAGGCTGATGGCGATGATCTCGGCGGAGAGGATGAGGTCGGTGCGAATGGCGCCGTCGATCCGGCTGCGCTCGAAGGCCTCGGGGTCCATCGTCGCGCTGGGCCCGTCGTCCTGCTTGTCATGGGGCCGAATCTTGTGGATGACCTTCTCCACCCCCTCAAAGCAGAGGAAGGCGCCGCCCATCATCAGCAAGGGGGTGATCGCCCAGGGGGCCACCGCGTTTAAGGCCAGGGCGCCGGGCGTGAGGATCAGAGCCTTGTTCTTGAAGGAGCCCTTGGCCACCGCCAGCACCACCGGGATCTCGCGATCGCGGCGGATGCCGATCGCCTGCTCGGCGGTGACGGCCATGTCGTCGGTGACGATGCCGGAGGTCTTGCGCGCAGCCGCGGCGGTGAGGCTGGCGACATCGTCGGCCAGGGCGCCGCCCTTGCGGGCCGTGATCGCCGCCATCGCGGCCACATCATCGGCGATGGTGGCGATGTCGTCGAGGAGGGCGATCAATCCGGAGCCAGCCATGAACACATCCTGCGGTGGGTCTGCGCCGGCTAGCGCCCAAGGCGCCCTTGGGCAAGCGAGCGGGTCAAGGCTAGATTTTTTCATTGTCTCGCCTTCCAAGCACCCCGCCGGCCGGCGCGCCGCGGCCGGGGTAGACGGGCCGCTATGAACGCCATCAAGCCCCCCTGCACCCACCGCCATCTGCTCATCTGCACCAATTCGCGGCCCCCGGCGCACCCAAGCCCTCCTGCGGGCACCACGGCGCCGCCGCCCTGCGCGAAGACCTCAAGAAGGCGGTGCGCGAGTCCGGCTACAAGGGGGCGCTCAAGGTCACCGCCACCGGCTGCCTCGACGTCTGCCCGGCGGCCGGGGTGGCGGTCGGCTTCTACCCCGACGACAGCCACTTCATCGTCGAGGCCCAGGCCGATCGCGAGGCGCTGTGGCAGATGCTCACCGCCGGGCTGCCGCGGCCCGACGCCTCGTGATCAGCCTGCTCGGGCTGCTGCTGGCCTGCGCGCCTGATCCCCCTGCTCCGCCGATCGAGACGGTGGGGCGCCCCTTCTGGCGGATCGACGACGAGCACTACCACAGCGGCGGCGGCGCCGTGCTGGTGGCCGCCCCGGCCGGGAGAGTGGCGCTCAGCGCCCAGGCGATCTTCGGCCCCCAAGGCGGCCTGGAGGAGGCCTGGACCCGGGCCCGCCTGGAGGAGCACATCCACATGGCCGGCGTCTCCTCGATGGATGGGGCGGACTCGCTGGGGATGGCGCCGCGACCGCTGCTCCACCTGCCGCCCACCCCGTCTGGCATGCCCGGTGCGCTGCTGGCGATGCGGGTCGACGCCGGGCCAACCCTGGATTTCGCCTCGCCCCCCGCCCCGGGCGCGACCGTCTGGCTGGCCGCAGCCCTGGGCGCCGAGCGCAGCCTGCTCCTTCGTCCGGGGGCGCTGCGCGAAGGGTCCGATGGGGCCTTGATCTTCACCCCGGCCGAGCCCCTGCCAACCATCGACGGCGCCCTGGGCGGGGCCCTGATCGACGCCGAGGGCGCCCTGGTGGGCCTCCTCACCGAGACCACTCCATTGTTGCAGGCCTGGCCGGCCGCCGCCTTGCAGGCGACCCTGGCCGAGGCCACCCCCCTGCATGGGAGCCCCTGATGGCTGCCTACCACTCCGGATCACCCCCTCCCCTGACCGTCCCGCCCCTGGCGCCGCCGCCGCCCAGCACGCATCCGCCGCGCTTTCTCTTCCTCTATGGCTCGCTGCGAGCCCGCTCCTACAGCCGCCTGCTGGCCGAAGAGGGCGCCCGCCTGCTCGAAGGTCTGGGCGCCGAGGTGCGCTGGTACCACCCCCACGCCCTGCCGCTCTATGGCGCAGCCCCAGACTCCCACCCCGAGGTGGCGGCCCTGCGCGAATTGTCGATGTGGTCGGAGGGTCAGGTCTGGAGCAGCCCCGAGCAGCATGGCGCCATCACCGCGGTGATGAAGAACCAGCTCGACTGGCTCCCGCTCTCGATCGGCGCCCTGCGCCCCACCCAGGGCCGCACCCTGGCGGTGATGCAGGTGAGCGGCGGATCGCAGAGCTTCAACACCGTGAACACCCTGCGCCTCCTCGGCCGCTGGATGCGGATGATCACCATCCCCAACCAGTCCAGCGTGCCCAAAGCCTGGCAGGAATTCCACGAGGACGGCCGGATGAAGGACTCCGACCTGCGCGACCGCCTCGTCGACGTGATGGAGGAGCTCTACCGCTTCACCCTGCTCACCCGCGATCTGCGCGAGCAGCTGGTGGATCGCTACTCCGAGCGCCGGGAGGCCGCCGCCAAGGCCGAGGCCGACGCCCTCCGCCCGGCCGACCGCATCGGCCGCCAGGGCCTTTAGGCGCGCAGGCCCGGGGCCTCGCGGCCGACGGCGGCGACGTACTCGTCGTAGCTGCCCTGGTAGACCCGGGGGCCCTTGGGATCGAGCTCCACCACCCGGGTGGCGAGCGCGCGCAAAAAGGCGCGGTCATGGCTGACGAAGACGATGGTGCCTTCATACTCGGCCAGCGACTTCATCAAGGCCCGCTTGGTGCCCAGGTCGAGGTGGTTGGTGGGCTCGTCGAGCACGAGGAGGTTGGGGGCGTCAAAGAGCATCTTGGCCATCGCGAGGCGCGACTTCTCGCCGCCGGAGAGCACCTTGATGGCCTTGTCGGTGTCGTCGCCCGAGAAGCCGAAGGCGCCGGCGAGGCTCTTCAGCACGCCCATGCCCGCCTTGGGGGCGTGGGCCTCCAGCTCCTCGATGATGCTGCGGTCGCCGGTGAGCTGCTCCATCTGGTGCTGGGCGAAGTAGCCAAGCTCGACGGCCGCGCCGATCTGTACGATACCGCCGTCGGGCTGCAGGGCGCCGGCCATCATCTTGAGGAG
Organism: Alphaproteobacteria bacterium; assembly: GCA_040376505.1. Classification (GTDB taxonomy): domain Bacteria; phylum Myxococcota_A; class UBA796; order UBA796; family UBA2385; genus JBEIQK01. The sequence goes on from JBEIQK010000161.1 coordinate 3,815, forward strand.
GGTGGTCTTTCCGGCGCCGTTCTCGCCCATGATGGCCCACCGCTCCCCGCGCCGGATGACGAGGTCGACGCCGTTGTGGATGGTGCGGGCGCCGTAGCGCTTGCTCAGGCCCTTCAACACCAGCACGTCGTTGCCGCTGCGCGAGGGCTTGCGGAACTCAAAGGTGCGCTCGACGATGCGGCGGGGGGGCTCGATGCGCTCGATCTTGTCGACCTTCTTGGCCCGGCTCTGCACCTGAGAGGCCTTGCCGGGCTGGGCCTTGAAGCGCTCGATGAAGCGCAGCTCCTTGGCCAGCATGGCCTGCTGCTTCTCGTATTCGGCCTGGTACTGGGCCTCGGCCAGCACCCGGGCCTTCTCGTAGGCCTCGTAGTCGCCGGTGTAGGAGCGAAAGCGCCCGCCGTCGATCTCCACGATGCGCTTGACCACGCGGTTGAGCACGTCGCGGTCGTGGCAGGTCATCAGCACCGCGCCGGGGTACTCGCGCAGGAAGCCTTCGAGCCAGACGATGCTCTCGATGTCGAGGTAGTTGGTGGGCTCGTCGAGCAGCAGCAGCTCGGGCTTTCCGAGGAGGATGCGGGCGAGCTGGACGCGCATGCGCCAGCCGCCGGACAGCGCGCCGACCTTGCCGTCCATCTCCTCCTGGCGAAAGCCGAGGCCGGCCAGGATGGTGCGGGCGCGGGCCTCGAGGTCGTAGCCGCCGCCGGCGGCGAAGTGGCTCTGCACCTCGCCGTAGCGCTCCAGCACTTGATCGTAGTCGGGGGCGTCGCAGTCATCGAGGCGGGCCTCGAGGCGGCCCAGCTCTTCTCCGAGGCGCGCGAGGTCACCGGCGCCGGCGATGGCCTCGGCGAGCACGCTGCGATCGCCAAAGTCGGCGAAGTCCTGCCGGAAGTAGCCGATGGTGAGCCGGCGGGGGCGGTCGACATTGCCCTCATCGGGGCGCTGCTCGCCCAGGATCAGGCGGAAGATCGTGGTCTTTCCGGCGCCATTGGGGCCGACCAGGCCCACCTTCTCGCCCGGGTTGATCTTGAAGGAGGCGTCGAGAAAGAGGACGGCGCCGCCGAACTGCATGGTGACGTTGTTGAGCTCGACCACGGCGGGCCTCCAGCTTGGGGGCGCCCCCTTAGCGATGGGGTGGGGGCTTGTCCAAGGCGCGGCGGGCCGGCGGCGATTGTTCCATCGATTGAAATCGAATGTTGCGTTGTGCAAACGACCGCCGGAAAAGAGATCGGTTACCGTCGGCGAGTCCGAAGGCGGCACCTTGGAGAGCCAACGGGAAAGAGCAACTTTCCTGGGTTTGGCTGTCGGCCGGCGCAGCGGTCGAAGGCGGCGATTCCGCGCCGCTCAATTGGCCCATTCACCCCTCCCCCACCATGCTGGAGCTCCGCACGTATGTACACCGATTACATGGGACAGCTCGTCCTGTTCGGCTTCAATTTTCCGACGACCGGCTTTCTGCCCTGTGACGGGCGTCTGCTGTCGATCGCCAACTATTCCGCCCTCTTCTCGCTGCTGGGCACCACCTATGGCGGCGACGGGAAACAGACCTTCGCCCTGCCCGATCTGCGCGGCCGCACCATGCTCTTTGAGGGCCAGGGCCCCGGCCTCAGCAACCACCAGATCGGCGAGGCCAGCGGCACCGAGACCAACACCCTGCTGATCACCAACCTGCCGGCCCACAGCCACGCGGTGGTCGGCACCACCAACGCCGGCAACAGAGAGTCGCCCTCCGGCGCCATCCCGGCCGCCTTTGGCACCTCGCTGCCCCCGGCTGGCCCCTTCGCCTCCGGCACCGCGGCCAGCTCTGCGATGGCCATGAACACCGTGGGCCCCACGGGTGGCTCGCAGCCCACCAACAACGTTGGCCCCTACCTTGTCATGAATTGGTGCATCGCCACGGAAGGCATCTACCCCTCGCGCAGCTAGTCCCCTCATCTACCTCAGGAGTCAGTCACCATGGATTACTACCTCGGTCAGCTCGCCCTCTTCGGCTTCAACTTTACCCCCAAAGGCTTCTTCCCCTGTGACGGCCGCTTGCTGCCGATCTCGCAGTACACCGCGCTGTTCTCGCTGCTGGGCACCACCTACGGCGGCAACGGCTCCACCACCTTCGCCCTGCCGGACCTTCGCGGCCGCATGGTGCTGGGCCAGGGCAATGGCCCCGGGCTCACCCCCCGCCATATCGGCGAGGCCAGCGGCACCGAGACCAACACGCTGTTGTTGACCAACCTGCCGGCCCACAACCACGCCGTCCTGTGCACCTCCAACCCCGGCAACGCCGAGTCGCCCAGCGGCGCCATCCCGGCCAGCTTTGGCACCTCGCTGCCCCCCGCCGGCCCCTACGCCACCGGCACCGCGGCCAACGCCACGATGGCGGCCAGCACCATCGCCCCGACGGGTGGTAGCCAGCCGGTCAACAACATGCAGCCGTACCTCGTCCTCAACTGGTGCATCGCCTACCAGGGCATCTTTCCCTCGCGCGACTGAGGTCTGTCAACCCGGTGCGCCGGCGCTGCCATAGAGCCGGCGCATCTGCCACAGACACAGTCCCCAGAGCGGCGCGGCGAGGAGCCCAGCGAGCTTCCAGCTTCGCCGCGCCGCCAGGGGCAGGGGCAGCACCCCAAAGAGCCCGGCGAGGGGCCAGGGAAAGGCCAGCGTGGGCATCACCGGCTCGGTGTTGAACGACAGGTACATCTGCATCCCCATCGCCAGGGCGGGGCCCACCGTGGCGACGACGGCAGCGCCGAGCAGCCCGCCCAGCCAGACCGAAAAAAACGAGAGCGCGGCGAGGCCTTGGGCGATGCGGGCCGCGAGGGAGGGCTTGGGCGTGGGCGTCATGTCCAGGGACTATGGCGCAGGTCGGCCCCTGAACAGGCCCCGCCTTGCGGTTGACGAAGGGCGCGCCCTCGCGTAGCCTCGGGCTCCTCGCGGAGAGCCCGTGCGTCTGCTCCTCTTCTTCACCGCCGCCTGCAGCAGCCCGCTGGCGCCCGCCGAGAAGGCCGACCCGGTCGTGACCGCGGAGGGTGAGGCCGACGCGGGCGGGCCGCCGGTCGACAGCGGAGGCCCCGGCGGCGGCGCCACCGACGGGGGTGGAGAGGGAGGAGAGACCGAGGGGGCCGGAGAGGCGGGTGGCGGCGGAGACACCTCCCCCGCCGACCCCTGCGGCGACCCGAGCGTGCTCGCCCCCTTGCTGGATGACCAGACGAACCCCGTGCTGAGCCCCGTCCCGGCCGACGCCGACCACGGCCGCGACAACATCTACGCCCCCGAGGTGGTGCGGGTCAGCGACTCGCTCTGCCTGATGTGGTACGGCGGCCAGGGCACCGACGGGCATGATCAAATCTTCCTGGCCACCTCGACCGACTGTTTTCACTGGCATCACTACCCGAGCGAAGGCAGTCCAGCGCCGGTGATTACCTCCGCCGGCGCCAACCACGTCAACGATCCCTCGGTGGTCTTTGTGTCGGGTATCTGGTACCTCTACTACACCGAGGCCGCCACCGCCGAAGACGATCGCATCCACCTCGCCACCTCCACCGACGCGCTGACCTGGACCCGTCAGGGCCGGGTGCTGGACGTCGGCGCGGCCGGCGCCTGGGACAGCCTGAAGGTGGGCCGGCCGGCGGTGCGGTACGAGGACGGATTGTTCAAGCTCTGGTATGACGGAAACGACGGCACCGCCCGCCACGTCGGCCTCGCCACCTCTAGCGACGGGTACAGCTTCACCCGCCACGCCGCCAACCCCCTGGTGCTCCACGCCGGCGCCGTCGACGTCAAGCGACTGGGCGAGACCTATGTGATGCTGCGCGAGGCCGGTGACGGCACCTATGCCAGCACCTCGGCCGATGGACTGAGTTGGTGCGATCAGGGGCGGATCCTCGGCCTCTCTGGCCAGCCCTTTGACGCCTATGGCCAGGTGACCCCCTTCCTCTACAGCCGCGACGGCGCCTCGCTCGACGCGGTGCTCTACGGCGGGGCCTCAGACCCCTGCTGGTGCAAGAACCGCATCGCCCAGGTCTATGTCGCGACGCAGGACGCCCCGGCGGATCCCTCGGCCGGCTGCGAGGCCTGCCTCGTCGGTGCCGACGACTGCGCCGAGGCCTGTCGCGAGGCGGGCCTCGGAATTGAAGGCGTCTGCGCGGTCCCTGGCAGCGCCGACCCCAGCGCCTGCTGCGCCTGTATCCCCGCCCCTTGAACGGAGCCTCAATGCGCCCCCTCCTCCTCCTGAGCCTGCTCTGTGCCTGCGGCGACAACCTGCGGGCCGCCAAGACCGACGACACCGCCACGCCCGAAGGTGTCGACGCCGATGGGGATGGCTCACCCGCGGGGGAGGACTGCGACGACAGCGACGACGCCATCTCGCCAGGCGCCGCCGAGGTCTGTAACGGCATCGACGATGACTGCGACGCATTCACCGACGCCCAGGACGACAGCCTGACCGACGGCACCCTCCGCTACGAAGACGCCGATGGCGACGGATACGGCGACCCCGACCGCGCCCGAATGGCCTGCGACGACGAGACCGACGTCAGCGCCAACGACCGCGACTGCGATGACCGCGACGCCGCCGTGTCGCCCGAAATGGTGGAGACCTGCAGCAGCCCCAAAGACGACGACTGCGACGGCGACACCAACGACGAAGGCGCGGTTGGGTGCTTTGTCTTCTACGCCGACGCCGATGATGACGGCTTCGGCGGCGAAGTCTCGGCCTGTCTGTGTCAGCCCGATGAGGCCTTTCCGGCCCTGGCGGTGGAGGACTGCCTTGACAGCGACGCCGCCGTCAACCCCGATGGCACCGAGCGCTGCGCCAATGGCATCGACGATGACTGCGACGGCACCGCCAACACCTGCGTCTACCAGGGCAACCGGTCCCTCGACGAGGCCAACGCCCGGGTCTATGGGGAGGGCACTGACGAAGGCGTGGGCGCTGGCGTAGACAGTCGTGACCAGGACGGCGACGGCATCGGCGAGCTGCTGATCCGCGCCGCCTCTGGCCGGGTGGAGCGCTACGCCGGGCCCTTCGCCGCCACCACCGCCTTTGGCCTGGGCGCGGTGCGCAGCGCCAGCGCCGCCGCCCCGCTCACCCAGGCCGCCTTCGCCGAGGACCTCGATGGGGACGGCCTGGGAGACACCCTGCTCGGCGCACCCGCCGCGGCCGGTGGACAGGGCATCGTCTACCTGTGGAGCGGAGGGCTGGGGGGCGGCGCCGCCGAGGATCTGTCCATCCAGCTCACCGGCCCCACCGCCGGGGCCCTCTCCCTGGCGGCCTCGGTGGGCGACATCGACGGCGACGGCGACGCCGACCTCCTCCTGGGGGCGCCCGGGCGCGACACGCTGTACCGGGTGCTCGGTCCCCTCTCGGCGGGCGGCGCCGCCGAGACCGTCGGGGATGAGATCCGCGGCGCCGGCGGGTCGCTCTCGGCGATCTCCGGCCTCGGAGACACCGATGGCGACGGCCTCACCGACGCCGCGGCGGGCGGGCCTGAGCGCAGCGACGCCGGGCGGGTCTGGCTGATGGCCGGGCCCCTCGATCTGACACAGACCAACGACGCCGCGGCCGCGATCACCGCCACGGTCTCTGGCGCCCGCTTCGGCGAGGCCCTCTGCGCGCCCGGCGACGCCAACGGCGACGGCTACGCCGATCTCTTCGTCGGGGCGCCGGGCATCGACCTCGGCGACGGCCCCACCGGCGGCGCCTTCCTCTTCGCGGGCCCGCTCAGCGGAGAGCTCGATGAGAGCGCGGCCATCGCCACCCTGGCCGGGGAATACACCAAGGACGAGGCCGGCGCCGCCCTGGGCTGCGGGGGCGACCTCGACGCCGACGGTTCGCTGGACTTCGCCGTGGGCGCACCGCTGATGGATCAGGTCTCCAGCAGCGCGGGCATGACCTACCTGACCTATGGCCCCTTGGAAGGCGCCATCGCGCTCAAGCTCACCGACGCCTTCTTCGAGGGGCGCGAGGGCCGAGAGTACAATGGCAGCGCGCTCTCCCTCTCCACCGATCTCGGCGGCGAGGGCTACGCCGATCTGGTCATCGGCGCGCCGGGCCGCTCCGACATCGCCGAGTCCGCCGGCGCCGTCGAGCTCTTCTTCGGCCTGGGGCTCTAAGCCGGGTCGAGCAGGGGGTGATCGTACTCGATGTACTGGCGCACCGCCTCGGCGAAGTCGCGCCCCTGGCGCTGGGCCACCAGCCAGAGCGCCATGTCGATGCCCGCGCTCACCCCCGCCGAGGAGACAAGGTCACCATCCGACACAAAGCGAACGCCCCGCACGACCTCCACCGGGTGGCTGGCAAGCTCGTCGGTGCGGGAGTGGTGGGTGGTCATCCGCTTGCCATCGGCGAGGCCCGCCGCCACCCAGACAAAGGCCCCTGTACAGACGCTGGCACGGTGCCGCAGCGTGGGCGCGCGGCGGCGCACGAAGTCGAGGGTGGGGGAATGGGTCATCTGGGCCCGCCGGCCGTCGCCGCCGGGGATCAGCAGGAGGTCGAGGGGTGGACAGTCGTCATAGGTGACCTGGGGCAGGATCGACAGGCCCTTGGCGCAGCGGATCGGCCCCAGGCG
>JBEIQK010000494.1:0-4976 GCA_040376505.1 Alphaproteobacteria bacterium
GCGCCCGAGAGGGTGCTGCCCGTGGAAACCAGCGTACCGTTTACGCTCCAGGCGTAGGTGAAGGAGACCGGGTCACCGTCTCCGTCGGTGCCCGAGGCCGTGGCGGTGAGCGTGTCGTTGGTGGTGTCCACGCTGGGCGAAATGCTGATCGTGGTGGCGGTGGGTGCGGTGTTGCGGATGGTCACCGTGTTGGATGCCGCCGCCGTGCCGCTCACTGTGCCTTCATTCGGCGTGACGGCACAGCGCACCACGTTGTTCTTGCCGAAGTAGGCCGACGACAGGGTGGAGTAAAAGGGGGGGTGTACTGAAGCCGTGCCTGTCCCTTTGTGGGTAGACGATGGCGGCACAGCGATGCAGCAGGCCACCCCCTCCGGCGGGCCTAGCCCCCGGCTGGCACCACTTCCACATCGGAGAAGGCGCTCATGTCGACGCCGCCGCCCGTCTCGCGCAGGTGGGCGTCGAAGAAGCCGGTGCTGGCGGCCCGGATGATCTCATCGGAGACCTCCAGGGGCAGGTAGGCCTCGCCGCAGGTGTCGACCAGGGGCGCGATGCCAGGGCAGCCGTCGCTGGCGAGGTTGACGAGCTGGCCCAGCAGGGCGGCGTTGACGTCGTCGCGGCCCACCAGCAGCTCGTCGGCGAGGCCCTTCAGATCGAGCTCGCAGAGGTCCGAGGGGGCGAGGTGCCCGGCGCCGAGGATGTGAACGAGCTGGCCCTGCTGGAGCTGAGTCGCGGCGGCGCGCATCGAGGCGTCGGTGGCGAAGCTGTCGCAGGAGGCGCCCAGCAGCAGCGTGGGCACGTCGCGATCCGGCGCCGCCCCTGCCGCCATCGGCATCAGCGCCGAGAAGCGCGTGTCGGTGCTGCCGACGGTGGCGGTGCTGCCGCCACCGGCCGAGTGGCCGGCGAGGCCGCGCTTGGACAGATCGAGGGCGCCGGCGAAGAAGCCGTCGGCGGCGGCCTCCTCGCTCCAGTCGGCCAGCACGGGGAGGTCGGCGGCGCCGGGGTCCGAGGAGAAGCCCGACAGATCGCAGCCGTCCATGCCGGTGAACAGACAGGGCAGGAGGTCGGTCATCGAGCGGCCGTGGTGGTCTGTCGCCACCACGACATAGCCCCGAGAGGCGAGGTGAACGGTGAAGTCCACCGACTGAAGCCGGGTGCCGCCAAAGCCATGGGAGAAGAAGACCACCGGGTAGGGCGCCTCGGGGGGCCGCAGGGGCGCGTCGCGCACGGCGCCGGTCTCGACCAGCGGGAAGCTGAAGGACGGCAGCAGTTCGGTGACGGCCGCGGGGACAAAGGCCATGAAGTCGGCCGCCTCGGTGGCCGAAGCCCGGGCCGACTCGGCGGCCGGGTACCAGACCTCCACCGTCAGGCCCTCGTACTCCAGGGTCATCACGCCCACCGGGACGCCGTTCTCGGCGAGGTCGGCCGGCAGGTTGAGGGGCTCGGGCTCCACGCTCTCGCCGCCCTTGGAGGCAGCGGGGTCTTCGGCGCAGGCGAGCAGGAGGAGGGCGAAGGGGAGGCAGCGCATCGGCCCAAGGTAGCCTGCCCGGGCGATCTGGCGAGACCCCCCGCCGCGGCCCCTCCGTTCTATTGGGCGCCGCGCAGCTTTTCGCCGACCCAGCGCGCCAGCTCCAAGGGAGAGAGCGCCGCCACGGGCATCCCCGCGGCTGCCACCTTGGCGGCCATCGCGGTGTCGTAGCGGGGCCGGGCCTGCTCATCCAAGGCCGCGAGGCCGAGCAGGGTCACGCCCGCCTCGGCCATCGCCCGCAGCTCGGCGGGCAGGCGGTGAGGCGGGTCGCCCTCCTCGAAGTCGGTGATCAGCACCACGAGGCTGCGGCTGGGCACGGTGATCTGAGACCGCGTGTAGGCCATCGCCTTGGCGATGCGGGTGCCGCCGCCCACCTCCACGCCGAGGAGCAGGGCGAGCGGATCGTCGACGAGGCCGCTGTGATCGATCACCTCGGTGGAGAAGGCGTAAAAGGAGACCGACAGGGCCGGCAGGGCGTGGAGGATGGCCGCCATCAGCGCGGCGTAGACCACGCTGGCCTCCATCGATCCCGAGGTGTCGACCACGAGGAAGAGCCGCCAGTCGAGGCTCTTGCGGGCCCGGCTGCGAAAGAGGAAGCGCTCGGGCGAGATCGCCATGCCCGCCTCGGTGGGCCGGGCGGTGTGTAGGTTGGCGCGCAGGGTGCGGCCGAGGTCGAGGCGGCCATTGGGCCGACGGGTGGGCGTCGGCGTGGAGAGCCCGGTGAGGGCCGGCCGCACGCGCACCGCCAGGGCCTCGACCAGGGCCGCCACCACGCGCTCGATGAGGCGGCGCATCGGCGCCATCCGCGCCTCGGGCACCGCGCCCCGCAGGCCCAGGACCTCGGTCAGCAGGGCCACCGAGGGGGTCACCTGCTCGGGGTCCAGCTCCAACAGGGCGGCGCCGCGGCCGGTGAGGGCGGCCTCGCCCAGCACCTCTTCGCGCACCCGGGCCCCAAAGAGCGCGCCCAGCTCTTCGGCCCAGGCCCGCACGGTGGGAAAGGGGGGCTCCAGACCCGCCCCGCCGCCGCCAAAGAGGCTCGGCGCCGCCCCCTGGCCGTAGAGCTCGTCGAGGCTCCGGGCGTAGCGGCGGCCCTCGGGGGGCAGGGCGGCCCGGTCGATGCCGAGGATCAGCCGCCAGCGATCGGCCGGCGCGAGGCCCCGGGTGGGCAGGGGCGGCGGCGAAGAAGGGCGCGCCGCCTCGCCGATCGCCGCGCTGTCGAGAGGGAGCCCCAGGTCGTGAAGGGCCTGGCGGCCGGCCCGATCGGCCTGGGCCTGCTGCGCGAGGCGGTGGGCGGGGGCCGGCGCCTGGGGATCGTGGCCCGACCAGCCGCCGCGGGCCGCCGCCAGGGCGAAGAGCTCCCGGCGCCAGGCCTCGGGGCGATCGGCGAAGGCGCCGCGCAGATCGGGCAGGCGGGCCAGGAAGGCCTCGTCGTCCTGGGCCAGCACCCGATCGAGCAGGGGGCCGTGCAGCGCCGGGTCGGCCTCAAAGCTGGCGCCCAATGCCACGAGGCCGCCGCCGAGGATGGCGTCAGCCGGCCCGCTCCCGTCGACGGCGCTGGCGAGGCGCTCGGCCACGGCGAGGTCGCCGCGCAGGCGGTAGCGGGCCCCCAGGGCGGCGGCGGCGATGCGCGGGCTGCCGGTCTCGGCCAACTCGCCGAGCAGGTGCCAGAGGCGGCCGTCGGCGATGAGGCCGGGCTCGCGCAGGCAGAGCTGGGCCGTGTCGGCGAGGGTGCGGGCGTCGTCGGGCTCCTCGCTGCCGGCGAGGCCTTGCAGTGCTGCGAAGAGGGCGGCGGCGATCGCGGGCCTGTCGAGGCCCACGGGCAGGGCGAAAGCCGCGACCCCGCCGACCCCCGGGGCCGCCTCGGCGGGCAGGCCGGCCACCTGACCCCGCTCCACCTTGGCCAGCCAGTCGAGCAGGGCGGTGAGCTGGGCGGCGCTGGCCTCCGCGAGGAGCGGGCCGCAGAGCAGGTCCAATTGCCGGGCCACCAAGGCCCCCAACCCGGCCTCCCCGGCGAGGATGAGCTGCTGGAGCGCCTCAGCGGGGCTCCAGCCCTCGGTGCCCCGCGCCAGCGCCTCTTCGCGGAGCAGGGCCCCCGTGGCCGCGGCTTCCAGCGTGCTGCCGCCCAGGGCCGCCACCTCGATCAGCGCGTCGGTGGCCGGGGTCCAGCGGCAGAGCCAGGTCTGGGTGAGGGTCTCGGCCTTGACGGTGGAGGCCCGCCGCTCGGCGTAGGGCACGTGGCAGAGGTTGAGGCGCTCCATCGCCACCTGGCGGCGACGGTCGAGGGGGCTGCGCAGGGGGTCGAGGCTGCGCTCCACCGGCTCCTTGGCGGCCCCCGACTCGGGGCCGGGCAGGCGCAGGGCGGTGAGGAGCTCGGTCACATGCGGGTGGAGGCCGCTTTGGGGGGTGCCTGGCGCCAGACGCCCGCGGCCCTCGCCGATGAGCTCGGCCTCCAGCGCCTGGGCGAGGACGAGGCCGCGGCCCATCGGCTCGCCCTGGCCCAGGGCCGCGCCCACCGCCTCCAGGAATTCCCGGCGGCCGGCGGCGGGCAGGCCGCGCAGGGTGGCCAGATCGGCGCACAGCCGGGCGACCTCGGCGGCGTCGGCGGCGCTGGCGACGTGGCCGGCGGCCCGCAGGCGGCGGCAGAGCGCGACGGCAAAGGCGGCAGGCAGCTCCTGGAGGGGCCGCCCGGCGATCAGCGCCTGGAGCGCGCGCTGGCGCCAGGCCGGATCGGTGATGCCGGCGGGGTAGCCCGAGCGCGCGTCGAGCAAGGCGAAGGGGTAGGGCAGCAGGGCCGCGACGGGGGGCTCGGCCGGCGGCGAAGGGGAGGGGCCCGGGTCCTGCCAGAGCAGCGGATCGGGCAGCAGGGCCGCCGCGTGAAAGGCCCCCACCACCACGGCCGGCCGCTGGGCGGGGCTGGACTTTAGGGCGGCACGCATCGCCGCCTCGCGGGCGAGGTCGACCCGATCGACGCCGCCGCCGTGGGCGGCCTCCCAGCGCAGGGCGTAGCCAAAGAGCAGGGCGGCGGCGCGCAGGGCCTCGGGATCGCCGCCGGCGCCGGGGCCTTCGACCTGGGCCTCCCAGGGCTCCTCCTCGGTCTGGGCCCGCAGGTGATCGATCAGGCCGGGGGCGCCGCCACGATCGGCATGCTCGCGGGGCGGCCGTGCCTGGGGATCGAGATCGAAGGCGTAGAGGGGCAAGCCGCGGGCCTGCGCCCAACGGGCCGCCACCAGCTCGGGGGAGAAGTCGGCGAAGGGGTAGAAGCCAAGCTGCTCGCCCTGCCGGCTGGCCAGGGCCAGGGCGAGGGGGGCCTCGGCGGCCGGGTGGGCGAGGTGGGGCAGCCAGGGCTGCAAGGAGGCGGGCAGCTCGATGAAGATCGCGTCGGGGTCTGCGCCTTCGAGGAGGGCCGGCATCGCGGCCGAGAGCGCCACCGAGTGGTGCCGCACGCCGATCA
>JBEIQK010000770.1:0-3119 GCA_040376505.1 Alphaproteobacteria bacterium
ACCACTGCTCGAAGAAGCGGCCCAGGTACTGGCCGCTGTGGGCCTCCAGGATGCGGCGGAAGTCAGCGGTCTCGGCGGTTCGACCGTGAAAGGTGCGCAGAAATTCCTGGGTGCCCGACCAGAAGGCCTCGTCGCCGATGTGCTGGCGCAGCATGTGCAGGCGGAAGGCCCCCCCTGGATAGAGGTGGCGGTCGAACATGTCCCAACTGGAGTCATAGCGGCGGGTGACGATCGGCCGGTGGTAGCGGCCGTCGGCTTCGCTGCGGTACTCCACCTTCTCGGCGTAGAGCTGGAGCTGGCCCGCGTCGGGGCCGACTGTCTCTTCGAGCCAGACCGACTCCATATAGGTCGCCCAGCTCTCCTTGAGCCAGACATGGGCGAAGTCCTGCACCACCACGGCGTCGCCGAACCAGGAGTGGGCCATCTCGTGCAGGTTGATGAGGTCGAAGACCCAGCCGAATTCGGCGTGGCCGCGCTCATCCAACAGAAAGACATCATCCCAACTGACGAGGCTGATGTTCTCCATGGCGCCGCCGATCTGGGGCACCGAGAACTGGTAGTACTTGGGAAAGGGGAAGGCGCTGCCCAGGCGGGTGGTGAGCCAGCGCATCATGTCGCCGGTGGGGCCAAAGCAGCGCCGCAGGGTATCGGCGGTGTAGGGGGCCGGCGCGAAGGCGGCGAGGGGGACGCCCTCGTGCTGGCCGAGCTCAGCGGTGACCAGCTCGCCCATGGCGATGCAGAGCAGGTAGCTGGGGCAGCCGGCGCCGCGCAGGGCCCAGTGGGCGGTGCGGGTGCCGTCCTCGTGCAGGGTCTCGCCCTGGAGCGCGCCGTTGGCCAGGATGACATGACCGGCCTCGCCGCGGATGAACAGATCCAGGGTGGTGCGCACCGCGGGGTGGTCGACGCAGGGCAGCCAGTGGCGCGCCCGCTCGGTCTCGTGGTCGGTGGCCATCCAAGCGGGGCCGCCGGCCGGCGAGAAGCTCATGCCGGTGATCGGATCGGTGACCTGCCAGGAGATCTCGACCACGCGCTGCTCGCCGCGGGTGAAGGGTCGATCCCAGGTGATGCGGAGCCCGCGGGCTTCGGTGGAGACGGTGAGCCCTTCGCCGGAGGGGTCGAGCACCTGCAGGATGTCGAGCTCCACGGCGTCGAGGCGCAGGCTGCGGGCGCCGCTCTTGCGGGCGACGACGGTGTAGCGGACCCGCCCCTTCGCGGCCCGGCCGGCGATGTCGACGCTGAGGTGCAGCTCGGTGTGCAGCGGCTCGAGCGGCAGGTCGGGGGCGTACTGCGGTTGGGCGCCCCGCGCGAAGGCGCTGGCTGCGGCGGGCAGCGGTGGGTCGTGGCGCTCGGTGCTGTGGTGGTGCGCGCGGGGCATCGGCCCTCCTCGGGGACCCAATCTGAACACGCCCAGACCTCGCTGGCGAGTCTACGTCTTAGGCGCGCGGGCCAAAGATGCGGGTGCCGACCCGCACCAGCGTTGCGCCGTAGCGGATCGCCACCGAAAAGTCGTCGCTCATGCCCATCGACAATTCGTGGAGAGGGAGACCACGATCCCGGCCCTCGGCGGCCAGCGCGGCCATCTGGGCGAAGGCGGGGGCCATCTCCTCGGGATCCTCGCGCCAGGGGGGGATGCACATCAGGCCGCGCAGCGAGAGGTCGGGCAGGGCCTGGAGCGCGGCGGCCAGGGCCAGCGCCTCGTGGGCCGGCACGCCGGCCTTGCTCTCTTCGTCGCCGACGTTGACCTCGACGAGGACACCGACCGGGCCAGGGTCCTCACCGCGCTCGGCGAGGTTTCGGCGGCGGCGGGCGATCTCCTGGGCGAGGTCGAGGCTGTCGACGGTGTGGATCAGGCTGACGGCGCCCACCACGTTGCGCACCTTGTTCTTCTGCAGCTTGCCGATGAAGTGCCACTCCACCGGCGGCGGCGGCACGGGCGGTGCGGCGGCCAGCCAGGCCTGCTTGTCGCGCAGCTCCTGGGCGCGGTTCTCGCCGTAGAGCCGCTGACCGGTGGCCAGCGCCTCAAAGAGGGCCTCGGGGCCGATGGTCTTGCTGGCGGCCAGCAGCCGAACGCTGGCGGGGTCGCGCCCGGCGGCGAGGGCGGCGGCGTCGATCTCGGCGCGCAGGGCGGCGATGCGGAGGGCGAGGGTGTCGGTCATGGCGTTGCGGGCCGCAGGCCATGCCGGGAGAGGGCGGCCAGGACGGCGGGCAGGGGTAGCCCGACCACGTTGGTGTGGCAGCCCACCACCCGGTCCACCAGCGCCGCGCCGAGGCCCTGGATGCCGTAGGCGCCGGCCTTGTCGCGCCCCTCCCCCGAGGCGATGTAGGCCTGAACGCCCGCTTCATCCAGGGCCCGAAACCGAACCCGGGTGGTGATCTGGCGCAGGCAGAGCACCCGGCCGGGCCCCGATCGCAGGCAGAAGGCGGTGGTGACCCGGTGCCAGCCCCCCGACAGCGCGCGGAGGATGCGGGCGGCGTCCTCGTCGTCGAGCGGCTTTTCGAAGAGCCGGTCGTCTCTGTGCACCACCGTGTCGGCCGCCAGCACGGCATGCTCGCCGATCACGGCGGCCAGCGCCTTCTCGCGGGCGAGGCGCCGACAGTAGGCCAGGGCACCTTCGCCCGGAGCCGGCACCTCGAGGATGTTGGCCGGCGTCACGCCGATCAAGGGCACCCCGGCGGTCAGCAGGAGCTGGCGGCGGCGCGGGCTCGCGCTGGCCAGGAGCAGGCCCATGGCTCAGCCCTCGGTCTCGCGCCGCTGGCGCAGATCGTCGGCGACGGCGCGCAGGCGCTCGGAGGCGGCGCGCACATCGGCCTCCAGGGACGGATCGGAGAGGGCCTCTCTCAAGCGCTCGGGCAGGGCCTGCAGGGGCGTGGCGACGTCGGCGAGGCCCTCCTCGTGCAGGGCGCCGACGAGGCGATCGAGGCGGGCCTGGGCGGCGGCGGCCTGCTCGGGATCGGGGGGCGCCACCAGGGCCCGGGCGTCGGCGGCGAGGCGGGCGAGGGTCTGGGTGAGGCCGACCCGCACGGCGGCGGGATCGTTGCGGAGCTGGCCGGCCTCGATGCCCAAGGCGGCGGCGATCTGGGCGGCGGCCTCGGGCCCGGGGCCGGCCTGGGCGGCGGCC
>JBEIQK010000287.1:0-7457 GCA_040376505.1 Alphaproteobacteria bacterium
CCTCCCGGCCCACCTCCAAGGTCATGTCCTCGCCCTGGACGATCTCGCCCGCGTAGGCGCGCAGGAACATCGAGCGCAGGCCGTGAACATGGGTGAACGGATCGGTGAGGATGTTGAAGCGCCCGATGGGCAGCGTGGGGTCGGCGAGGCCAAGCATCTGGCGCTGGGCCTCGTTGAGCCAGCGGGCGAGCCCGGTCTCGTCGTAGATCTGCATGGGAACGGGGGCGTGGTGCAAGGCCGACAGCAGGGCCTCTTGGGCGGCGGCCTGCTGCGCCACCTGCGCCTCCAAGGCGGCCACCCGGGCTTGGAGGGCCGCCACGCGCGGGTCCGCGGCCGGTAGGGCGGGCTCATCCAGGGGGCGGAGGTCGTCAATCAAGGTGTGCGCAGTCATGCTCCCTCCAAGAACGGCTCCGCCGCCTCGGGTTGGGGTCGAGGTGGGAGGGTCTGTGCATCGCTGGTCGCGAAGTGCGCAGACGTGCGAGTCCAACCGCCGGGTCGCCTTCCGGGGTGAGCACTCGTATGGGGCCGCAGAGAGGGACTAGCCCAATTCGAACTCAAAGCAAGTGCAATTACCCCTTCTCCAGCCCTTCAACGGCGCCCTGGAAGGCGGAGCGCGCCGCGTGTTTGCATGCGGATAGCATATGACATCTGGTTGCGAACAAATTTCCGATTACGATTGGTTGTACCTGCATTTTGCTTGCTGTTTCGTGTGCTACACCGTTCGCGATTCCAACCCCCACGGAGATTGTATATGCGTCCGATTCACCCCGCCGGTCGTTCCCTGCTCGCCCTCTTCGCTCTGTTCAGCGCCCCGGCCTTCGCCGATGGCCACGACCACAGCGCCCCCGACTACCTCATCTACCCCGACACCTTCGCCACCACCTTCGCCAGCCCCACGCCCACCTCGGTGCTGGATTCGCTGCTGGTGCACATCCCCGCCGGGGCGGTGGTGCCCAAGGCCGACGTCTACATCCTGGCCGACACCACCGGCTCGATGGGCTCGGTCATCGGTGCGGTGCGCACCAACGCCGCCAGCCTCGTGAGCAGCCTGTACGCCACCAGCGGCGTCGACGTGCAGATCGGCATCGGCAACTACAAGGACTTCCCCTCGGACGCCTACGCCTTCGACCACCAGCTCGATCCCGCCGGCTCCACCAGCGCCGCTTCGGTGACCGCGGCCATCAACACCTGGAGCGCCTCGGGCGGCAATGACATCGCCGAGGGTCAGTTCTTCGCGCTGGACCGGCTCGCCTATGACATCGATCCGGCCGGCGGCGACATCGGCTGGCGGTCCGACGCCAAGAAGATCATCGTCTGGTTCGGCGACGCGCCGGCCCACGACAAGATCTGCCAGGCGATGACCAACGCCAAGGGCTTCTCCATTGGCTACGACATCACGGAGAATACGGTCACCAACGCCCTGGTCAATGGGCAGTTTACGGTGGTCGCCATCTCCAACACCACCGGCGTCAGCAGCGCCTTGAACGCCAACCCGGCCGTCTATTCGGCGGACTACAACACGCTCTGCGGCGCGTCGACCGGCACGGCCAACCAGGCCACCCGCATCACCTCGGCCACCGGCGGCGCCCACCTCGCCGGCGTCGGCTCCTCCACCATCAACAGCTCGATCCTGAGCCTCGTCGCCTCGGCCGTCGGCACCATCAACGAGGTCACCCTCGTCGCCAGCGCCAACATCGCCGACTACGTCACCGACATCGCCCGGCCGCTCGAGGCCAACTGCTTCAACGTCAGCACCGCCGCCGGCGAGGACTGCTTCTTCGACGTCACCCTCGAAGGGGAGTGCGGCAACGCCGATGAGACCCTGATCGGCACGCTCGGCGCCTACGTCGATGGCGCCTGGGTGGCCGACCAGACCGTCACCCTCACCATCGAGAGCTGCAACGAGCCCCCGGTCGCCCTCTGCGAAGACCGCGTGGTGGCCGCCGACGCCAACTGCTCGGCCTGCGACTCGGTGGACGCCGGCTCCTACGACCCCGATGGCGACGACGACATCCTCAGCATCGAGGAGTACCCCACCTGCGACTACGGGCTCGGCAGCAACACCGTGACCCTGACCATCACCGATCTGGCCGGTGAGTACGACACCTGCAGCGCCGAGGTGCTCGTGGTCGACACCACCGGCCCGACGATCTCCACCAGCACGGCGCAGATGTGGCCGCCCAACCACAAGTACCAGAGCTTCACCCTGTCGGACTGCGCCGCGGTGCCGGCCGACAATTGCGATGGCACGGCCCTCGACATCGATGTGGTGGGCACCATCACCCGCATCACCAGCGACGAAGTGGAGAACGCCACCGGCAATGGCGACGGCAACACCACCGCCGACGCCGTGATCACCGGCAGCTCCAGCTTCGACCTGCGGGCCGAGCGCCAGGGCGGCGGCAACGGCCGTGTCTACACCGTCTACTTCTCGGCGGCGGACACCTCGGGCAATGAGAGCGAAGGCGCCTGCACCATCACCGTTCCGCACGACCAGCGCGGCTCGTCGGCGGTGGACAGCGGCGCCGCCTACACCGTCACGCCCTAAGCCTCCTCAGGCTCGGGCCGCCTCGACCAGGGCCCCGGAGCGCACCAGCGCGCCGGCGGCCACCAGGGCCGGGTGCAGGTAGCCATCGTCTTCCCAGAAGGCGATGTCCTGCCGCACCCGGGCGTGGGCGCGGGCGATCGGCGCCGGCAGCACCTGGGGGCGGGCCGGCCCCAGGGTGCCATCCTCGCCCACCGCGAGGCCGCGGATGCGCAGATCGAGGGCCTGGGCCGCCAGCAGCACCTCGATGCCCACGACATCCTCGGCGCAGCGCAGGGCCTCGGTGGTGAGCCGGGCCGAGAGCGTGGCCATCGAGTTGTGGTCTTCGTGGTGCTGGATGGTGGGGATGGCGTCGACGCTGGCCGGGTGACAGAGGCCCTTGAGCTCGCTGGTGAGCGAGGCGGCCGTGTACTGGGCCAGCATGAAGCCGGAGTTGAGGCCGGTGCCCTGCACGAGGAAGCTCGGCAGCCCCGGGGCCAGCTGGCCATAGCTGAGCCGAAAGGTGCGCCGCTCCGAGATGGTGGCGATCTGCGCCAGGGCGAGGCGGGCCTGATCCATCGCCATCGAGAGGCTGGCGCCGTGGAAATTGCCGGCCTCCACCCACTCCAGGCCCAGGGGGCCCTCGACCAGCAGCGGATTGTCGCTGGCGCCGTTGAGCTCGGCCTCGACCACGCCGCGCACGTAGATCAGGGCGTCGGCCGCCGCCCCCAGCACGGCCGGCGCGCAGCGGAGCGAGAAGGGGCCCACCTCGCCGCCCGGCCGCACCGCCTCGCTGCCTTCGAGGAGGCCGCGCAGGGTGGTGGCCACCGCCATCGCCCCCTTGTGGCCGCGCAGCCGCTGGGGCCGCGCATCGATGCAGCCGGCGTCGGTGCCCAGGGCCTCCAGGCTCATCGCGGCGGCGAGCACGGCGCTGTCGAGCAGGCGGTCGAGGCGGGCCACGGCGAGCCCCGCCAGGGCCGCCGACAGGCTGACCCCGTTGATCAGCGCCAGCGCCTCTTTGGCGGTGGGAACAAAGGCGGTTTGCCGCCGCCCCCAGCCGCAGGCCTCGCGGGCGATGTGCGAGAGGGGCGCCAGATCGCCGGCCGCCCCCACGCTGCCCTGGCAGGGCACGACGGGGAGGGGCCCGCCGTCGAGCAGATCGAGGAGGGCCAGCGCGGCCTGGGGCCGGCAGCCGCTCACCCCCTGGAGGAGCACATTGGCCCGGGCGGCGATGGTGGCCCGCACGGCACCCGCGGGCAGGGGCTCGCCGACGCCGGCGCAGTGCCCGAGGATGAAGGCGCGGGCGAGGCCCTCGGGGGGGAGCTCGCCGGAGCGCCCGCCCACCAGCCACTGCCGCTTGCGCTCCAGCACCGTGGTGGGGCTCGGCGGCTCGCGGTCGGCGTTGTGGGCCATCCGGGCCAGCGCCGCCGGGTCGGCCTCACAGGGCGCGCCCTCGGCGATGGCCTCCAGGTCGGCGGGGAGCAGGGAATGGCCATCGAGGCGGATCATCGGCCCTCCGGGGGGCGCCCGCCCAGGGGGCGGAGGAGGGGGAGAGCGCCCAGCAGGCCATCGTCGCGAAGCAAGGACTCCACCGCGGCGATGTGATCGGCCGGCACGGCGTCGGCGCCGAGGTGGGCGATGGCGCCCTCGACGCAGGCGAGAGCGGCGGCGGTGCCCGCTCCAAGGCGCAGACCGGGCTGCTCTTCGCGGCGGAAGGAAAGCGCGTGGGCGGCGCTCCACAGCTCGATGGCCACGATGCGGCGCAGGTTGTCGAGGACCACCGCGCAGCGCCGGGCCGCCGTGGTGCTCATCGCCACATGGTCTTCCTGGTCTTCGCAGGTGGGGATGCTGTCGACGCTGGCCGGCCAGGCGAGGGCCTTGTTCTCGCTCACCAGGGCGGCGGCGGCGGTCTGGGGCAGCAGCATCCCGATCTCGGGCCGGTCAGCCCGCACCAGGGCCGGCGGCAGGCGCTGGCTCAGGTTGCCGGTGGTGAGGCGGTAGAGCCGCCGCTCCGACAGGCTGCCCACCTCACACAGGGCGATCTTCAGCACGTCGAGGGCGATGCCCACCGGCTCGCCGTGGAAGTGCCCGGCGCTGTAGGCGCGGTTGAGCGGATCATCGGCGAAGCCCTCGTCGGTGACCCCGGCCGTTAGCAGGATCAGCGGGTTGTCGGTGACGGCGTTCAGCTCGATCTCCACCACCCGCTGGGCGTAGGCGGCGGCGTCGCGGCAGGCGCCGAGCACCTGGGGCGTACAGCGCAGGGAGTAGGCGTCCTGCACCTTGCCGGGCACGCTGTCGACCAGGGCGCTGCCGCAGAGCAGGGTGCGCAGGTTGGCCGCCATGTCCTGGGCGCCGGGGTGGGGCCGCAGGGCGTGTACGGCCGGATGAAAGGCCCGCGTCGCCCCCTTCAAGGCCTCGATGCTCATCGCCGCCGCCACCTCGGCGGCCTGGATGAGCCGGTCGGCGTCGTAGCAGGCCAGGGCGCCGATGGCGGTGGTGAGCTGGGCCCCGTTGGTGAGGGCCAGGCCATCCTTGCCGAAGAGCTCGATGCGCTCGATGCCGGCGCGGGCCATCGCCTCGGGGGCCGGCAGCAGCTCGCCGCCAAAGCGGGCCTCGCCGTCGGCGATGTCGCGGGCCAGCACCATGCCGAGGTGGGCCAGCGGCGCCAGATCCCCCGACGAGCCGCAAGAGCCCTGGGAGGGCACCCGCGGCGTGACCCCGCGCTCCAGCATGGTGAGCAGGGTGTCGACCAGCAGGGGCCGGCAGCCGCTGGCGCCCCGGGCCAGGGTGTTCGCCCGCAGCAGCATCATCGCCCGCACCACCGGCACCGGCAGCTCCGGGCCCACCCCGGCGGCGTGGCTGCGCAGCAGGTTGACCGAGAGCCGCGCCCGCTGCTCGGCCGGGATGGCCACCCGGGCCAGGGAGCCAAAGCCGGTGGTCACGCCGTAGACCACCTGATCACCGGCGCTGGCGGCCCGTACCCAGTCCCAGGAGGCCTCCATCCGGGCCCGGGCGTCGTCGGTGAGCCGGGCCGAGGCGCCCTGACGGGCCACCGCGACGAGGTCGGAGAGGGTAAGGTCGAGGCCATTGATCGGGACCATGCCGTGCATCGGCGCTGCTTAGCATGGCCGCGCCGCGCCGACGGGGGTATCCAGCCTGCATGTTGGCCCTCTGGACCCTGCTCGCCTGCGCCGGCCCGAATCAGCACCTCCGCCAGGAGGGCAAGGACTTCGATCTGCTCAGCCGCAGCGCCACGCTGTACTGGGAGGCCGAGCGCTGGGGCGACGCCGAGCGCGCCGCCGCCTTCGTCGAAGATCCCAACGACCGGGCCCTCTTCAAGGACGAGCTGATGGAGCGCGCCGCCGGCCACAAGCTCGTGACGGCCGAGGTCTTGAGCGTGCGGATGAACCCCGAAGAGCCCGACGCCGCCGCCAACCGCCGGCGCACCGCCACGGTCATCGTGCGCACCGAGGGCTACGAGATGCCCGCCCAGATCCTGCAGACCGCGAAGCTCACCCAGACCTGGTACCGCTCGGACTTTGGCTGGTGGGTCTCCTGGGAGCCTCAACTCACCCCCTGACCCGCTGCGAGTGCCCCGATGGCTTGGACCCCCCTCCTTCCGGTCGAGGCGCTCACCCGCCCCCGCGCGCTCAAGGTCGATGGCGTCGCCATCCTCCTCCTCCCCACCGAGTCAGGGCCCCGCGCCTGCGCCGCCGCCTGCCCCCACGAGGGCTACCCCCTGATCACCGGGGGCGTGTCGGGCGATGTGCTCACCTGCCGCTGGCACAACTTCAAGTTCAATCTGTGCGACGGCGCCGCCCTGATCGGCGAAGAGGCCCTGGAGGTCTTCCCCCTGCGGGTGGTCGACGGCCAGATCGAGATCGACCCCCACCCGGCCGACCCCGCCGCCGCCCAGGCCCGCCGGTGGGCCGGCCTCGAGGCGGCGATGGTGAACAACGAGACCGGCCGCATCGCCCGCGAGGCCGGCCGCCTGCTGCAGATGGGCGTCGACCCCGTCCGCATCGCCCTCTTCGCCGCCCGCCATGACGCCCTGCGCGCCGAGTGGGGCACCCAGCACGCCCTGCCCGTCGCCGCCGACCTCCTGCCCCTGCTGCCGCGCTACCCCGGCGTGGAGGCGCTGCAGCCCCTCATCCAGGTGCTCGACCTCGCCGCCGAGTCCAACCTGCGCCTGCCGGTGCGGGCCCGCCCTCCCGCCCTCGACCCCGGGCCCGACCTCGTCGCCGCCGGCCTGCGCTTCGCCGCCGCGGTGGAGGCCGAAGACGCCGCCCTCGCCGAAGGCCTGCTGCGCGGAGCCTGGGAGGCCGGCGCCCCCTTCGAGGCCCTGCGGCCCTGGCTCGAAGAGGCCGTCACGGCGCACTTCCTCGACTTTGGCCACGCGATCCTCTACCTCCACAAGCTGCCGGCCCTGGTCGAGGCCGCCCTGCCGCAGCCCGACGGTCGCGCCCTCCTCGGCGATCTGCTGGGCGCGCTGGTCTTTCGGGTCGTGGGGGGCACCCGCGAAGACACGCTGCCCTTCGCCGCCGCCTGGGGCAAGCGCATCGCGGCCGGCGGGCCCATCGACCCCGAGCCCGCCGTCGGCCTCGACGCCCTGGAGGCCGCCCTGCTCGACGGTGGCGTGGAGGAGGCCGCCGCCGCCTTCCTCGCCGCCCGCGGCCATGGACTCGACGCCGTCGCCCGGGTGCTGGTGCGGGCCGGCGCCCGGCAGCTCCTGCGCTACCGCCTCGCCATCGAGCACGATCTCAGCGTGCAAGACAGCTTCCTCTCCGTCTCCCACCGCCTCACCGTGCCGGCCGCGGCCCGGGCGCTGGTGGAGCGCCTGCCGCCGACCCAGGCCTGGCGTCTTTTGGCGATGGTGGCGCGCTTTGTGCATGACGCCCGCCCCGCCGCCGGCCCCGAGCCCCTGCCAGCCGCG
>JBEIQK010000316.1:0-7004 GCA_040376505.1 Alphaproteobacteria bacterium
CGGATCGAAGAACAGCCCGTTGATCGTAAAGTCCCGCCGCCGCGCGTCCGCGCTTGGGTTCGTTTCGTAATTTACCGTTTCGGGCCGCCGGCCGTCGGCGTAGACCCCATCGCTGCGAAAGATGGCCACGCCAAAGATCGGCTCGACGACGGGCTCGGTGGTGCGGAAGGTGACGGCCACGACGAGATCATCGCCGGTGCGCAGGCGGGTGTTGGGCCGGCCGAGGGCGTCCAAGAGGGCCACGCGCAGGATGCGCACCTCGCCGCTGCCCTGTACCACCGGCGTGTCGCCGTCGGTGACGTCGAAGGGGGTGGTCTCGGTGGGCTCGGCCCAAAGGGCGGTGGCGTCGGGCAGATCGACGGCGGCGAGGATCGCGGCGCGGAGGGAGGGGTCCTCCTCGGTGGCCTGGAAGGCCGGGTTCGCGCGCACCCGCCCCGGCACGAAGGGGTGGACCTGCCGGCTGCGGGGGCCGGCGGCGCGCTCGCGCTCGATGTCGAGGTAGGCGTCGACGACCTCGCGGGCGGGGCCCTGGGCGCGCACACCCCCCCCTTCCAGCCACAAGGCTTCATCGCACAGATTGCGCACGCTGTGCAGATCGTGGGAGACCAGGATGATGGTGCGGCCTTCGGTGAGGAATTCCTCGATTTTGCGAATACACCGTCTCTGGAAGTACTGGTCACCCACCGCCAGCACCTCATCGACGAGGAAGACGTCGGAGTCGGTGTGAGCGGCGATCGCGAAACCCAGACGAAGGTTCATCCCGGCGGAGTAGGTTCGGACTGGGTAATCAATGAAGTCGCCCAGCTCGGCGAAGGCGATGATCTCGGGGATGCGGGCATCGATCAGGTCATCGGGCATGCCCAAGAGTGAACAGTTGATGCGGATGTTCTCGCGGCCGGTGAAGTCCTGATGAAAGCCCAGGCCGAGGTCGAGCAGGGTGGAGAGGGTGGCGCGGACCTCCAGGAAGCCCTCGCTTGGCCGGGTGATGCCGCCGATGATCTTGAGCAGGGTGCTCTTTCCGGCGCCATTGGGGCCGATCACGCCAAAGCTGCGGCCGCGCCGCACCTCGAAGTTGATGTTGCGCAGGGCCCAGTGCTCGGAGTGGTGGCTGCGGTTGCCGAGGAACTCGTAGAGCCGGCCGCGATCGTTGCGGTAGATGTCAAAGCGCTTGCCCACGCCATGGGCGCTGACGACCACCTCGTCGGCGGGGGGATCGGCGGGCTCCTCGACGGGAGCGACAGGGGGCGGGGCGGTCTGCTGGCGCATCGTCGGGGAGCTTACACCGGCCGGCGCCGAGGGGGAGCGCGGGGGCGGTTTCCTTCCGAGGTGCGGGGTGCTAAGCTCTGAGACGGTCGTGGAACGCCGTTTCCACGCATCGCGGCCCGGCCGACCCCCTCTGCCCTCCACCCTGGTGATCGCGTGTTGATGCCTCCGGCCGGCCGGCTGACCCTGGCCTCCCTCTCCCTTGGCTCCCTCGGGGCTGGATGCGTGGATCTCACCGACCGGGTGCCGCTGATCGAAGGATCAGGCAATTTCTGCGCCGCCGACCGCGCCGCCACGGTGCAGTCGGTCCTCGATGGCGACACCCTCTGCGTGGATGGCTGCGTCGGCGACGTCGACAAGATCCGCATGTTGGGGGTCGATGCCCCGGAGGTCGCACACAACAGCAGCGAGACCGCCGAGCCCTGCGGCAACACCGCCTACGCCTTCCAGGAAGAAGTGCTGATCGCCCGCGAGGTGACCCTCCAGTTCGATGTGGAGTGTACGGACCTCTACGATCGCACGCTGGGCTGGGTCCTCCTAGAGGGCGACAGCGACGATGCGCTGGCTGGACTGCTCGCCGATCTCGATGGCTTTGGCCTCGATGAAGACGGATCCTTCTCCGTTCTGGCCAATGCGCTTGTAGTGCGGATGGGCTACGCGACGGTCTTCGAAGGCGACATTGCGAAGAACATCCGTTATGCGGAATTGATGGACAGTGCTGAGCAGGCTGCCGCGGCGGAAGAACGGGGCCTGTGGAGCCCGGAGGAATGTTCCGGTGAATGAGCAAGGCTTGGCCCACGAGACGCTCTCGCTGAATCCGCCGTCGGCCGCGGTCCGGTCGATCAGCCTGTTGGAGGCCTTGGAACAGGTCTTTCAATGGCGACAAGAAGAAGAGGCCGATCTGCGGCAGGCGAGCGCGCGCATGCAGATGGAAGAGCGCAAGCTGCGCAAGCAGCTTGCCGACATCGACGCGCGCTTGACGGCGATCCGCAAGGAGAGCGCGGCCTTGGAGGCGCGCATCAACCTGCTCGACGAAGAAGAGGCCTCCCGCGCCCGCGCTGCGGTGATCGACGGTCTCAACAACGATCGCGGCCTCGTGCTCGATCGCGGCGAGATGATCTCCCAGGCCCACGCGCGCCAAAGCGAAGGCATCGACGAGCCGCTGGAGCTGGAGCCGGTGCCCGCCACCGTGGTCGCCGGCATCGAGAAGGGGGCCCAGGGGCCGGTGGCTCTGGAGGTGGTGGTGCCGGTGCCCTACTCGGTCTACACCGACTGGCAGCACCACGGCGACGACCTGTGCGCCCGCTTCGCCTGGCGCCTGATCGGCGCGGTGATGGACACCTTGCGCTCCTTGTCGCTGCAAGACAGCCCCATCAACTATGCCGAGCGCAGCGGCTGCCTCTCGATTCAGGTCTGGATTGGCGGTCAGGCCAGCGAGCAGGATCTCAAGGATGCGCTCTCCGCCGCCTTTGACCGGGTGCACGAGACCGCCACCGAGCTGCATGAGGCGGGGCTCGACCTGCACGCGGCCTGGCTGACCCCCGACATCCTGGTTCCGACCCCCGACGAGATGGACACGGAGGAACGACATGTCGGCGGCTGAAGACAGCGAGCGCTGCGATCTCTCCACCGTCGCGGCCCGGTTGGAGCTGCATCCCTTCGACCTCGTGCGGATCATCTCTCACGAAGAGCCCATGCCCCAAGAGCTGCTCTTCGGCGACGCGGAGATCGAGATCATCGCCCGCAAGGCGGGCATCCTGCCCTGGTGGGACGCCAACGAGGGGCTGACCTGGCCCGCCGAAGATCCCGACCGTACCGAGGCCCTGGCGCGGGCGCTGGCCTGGAAGCTGGCCTCGCATCAGCCCACCCGGCGCAACCCGGTGCGCGCCGACAACCTCTTTCGGGGTCTGAAAGGCACCGATCGTCGGCGGGCCCGGCGCATCACCAACGGGCTGATCCGCCTGGAGGTGGTCCAGAGCGTCCCGACTTGGCGCGGTCTTTGTCTCTGTATTGCAGAAGGTGACGAAGGTCTCCTTCATGAAATGGCCTCGGCCAACGAGCTGCCGGAGGGTCTGCGCGAGCAGATCCTGTTGTGAACCCGCGCTGAATTGCCTCCTTGGAGGGCACTGCCATGTCTTCGAGAATCCCGGCTTCAAGCTCGCGCAAGACAGCCTCACTCTTCAAGGGTGATCCCAAGCACCTGTTGATCGACGAAGATGTGACCGTCTCCACGCCGGCCCCGCGCATCGGCGGCCTGACCCCCGAGGTCAGCCACCAGCAGAGCAATCCTTGGTCTTCGCGCGGCGAGCGCCTGCAATTGACGCCCCGGCAACCGGTGAACCTCGCCCCGGAGCCGGCGCCGCGGCGCACCGCGCCGTCGCTGGCGCCCGAACCGGCGCGTTTGCCGGCGACCGAGAGCCGCCTGCGCGACTCTTTTCGTCGCACCGAGGTGCCCGATCTCACCTCGCCGGTCTTTGACAAGGGCTACAACCGCACCGAGGCGCCCGCCCTGGAAGCGCCTCCCTTGCGCATCTTCGTCGGCGCCAAAGACAACCAGCGCGTGCGGATGCCGATCGTCAACCAGATCTGGCCGGCCAGCACGGTGGTCGACAACGAAGAAGAAGAGGAGAGCTCCGGGCCGACCCAGCGCGTGTCGGCCATCGATGACACCGATGGGCCCAGCCTGATCACCCCCCGTCGGGGCAGCGAAGGCGGGCCGGTGCGCTCCAACGGCTTTCAGGCGGGGCCGTGGAAGCCGCAGTCGCGCGCAGAGCTGACCATCGCCGAGAACGTGGAGTCGACCAGCGGGCCGATCAGCGCGGTGGAGGATCTCTCCGAAGACCTCTCCGCCAAGGTGCCGCCGGCCTTCGCGCTGCCGCGGTCCACCTTTGGCAACGCCAGCGATCAGAACCTCTTTGGCGGGCCGACCAAGCGCCCCACCGAGTCCGGGGCGCCAGCGCCCTTCTCTTTTGAGGCGCCGCCCGAAGAGCAGACGTCGAAGCTGCCGATGCCAACGGGCTTTCAGCAGGCCGACAAGCCCGCGGCCAAGGTGGGCGAGGTCAAGCCCGAGGTCAAGCCGGCGCCCCTGCCCGCGCCCGGCTCGGGGCGCTTTGTGCCGGTGGCCATCGTCGCGGTCTTTGTGGTGCTGGCCATCGTGGTCTACACCAAGGTGCAAGACGGCAGCCTCGCGGCCCTGATGGCCCGGGCAAGCGCGCCGAGCGTTGCCACCTCGGCCCCGGCGCAGCCCGACGCGGCGCCGACCGTCGCGCCGATCGAGGCGGCGGTGATGGGGACGCCGGCCCCGGTGGGGGGTTGAGGCCGCGGAGCCCCCGCCCGTGGTGGAGCCGACCCCTGAGGTGGAGCCGACCCCTGAAGTCGAGTCGACCCCGGCCGTGGTTGTGCAGCCCCTGCCGGAAGAGCCCGTGGGTACGACGGTGCCGGCTCCAGAGCCGCCTGCGTCGGCGCCCGAGCAAAGCACGTCCCGGGTGGCCTCCAACCCCGATGACGGTGTCCTCACCATCACCGCCGACGTGCCGGCGCGGGTGTGGATCAACGGCGTCGATCACGGGCTGGCGCCGGTCACGGGCCTGTCCCTGGCGCCCGGCAGCTACAGCGTGGAGGTCAAGCCCACCTCGGGCAAGGGGCGGTCCAAGACCGCGCGCGTGCGCATCGACCCGGGGCGCCCCAAGACGGTGACCTTCGGCCTGATGAAGGTGAAGTAAGGGATGCGCCTGGGGTGGGCCGTGCAGGCTCTTCTTTGGTGGAGCCTGCCGGTCGGCGGGCTGTGCCTCGGCCTGGCCGGCGCCGGCTTGGGGCCGCCGATCGGCGCGGCCTTCGCGTCTCGGTCGCCGGGCGGTGGCGGCGGCGTGGACAGCATCCTCGAGCTGGACCCCTGCCTGGGCGCGGCTCCGGGTCGGGCGGACTGCGCGGGCCACCGCGAGGTCTTCGTCGATCACACGGCGCTGCTGGGCCAGCCGGGCGGGGTGGTGCTGGCCTATGACTACGAGGCCGTCACCCGCGCTCTGGGGGTCGAAGAGCTGCAGGATGAAGGGGAGCTCAGCCTCGCGGTGCGCCTGATCGTGAGTGAGGTGGGGGCCGATCGGCTCCTCGACAACCAGTTGGGGCTGGGCGAGGCGGTGGGCATCCTCTTCACGGTGGCCAACCGCCTCGACCCCCAGATCAGCAACCCCCTCGATCATCCGCGCGCGCCGCGCTTTCCGGGCTGCGGGCCGGGCGGGGCCTTCGTCACCTGCGCCAACGCCGAGCAGTACCTGGGGATGTCCACCAGCCGGGCCCTGCGGCCGGCCGAGCGCTACGCGCCGGCGATCCTCGAGCCGGCGGTCGATGTGGCGGTGCTGGCCTGGCACCTCGTTCACGCCGGCCTCGTGGCCGATCTCACCGACGGCGCCACCAACTATGTGCACCGCTGCGGCGGCGTGGCCTATGGGCGGCCCACCTGGGCCTGCGACGCCCACTTCGGCGGCGCCCGCCGCGACGATGTGCGCGGCGCCAACCCCTTCACGGGGCCGCTGGTCTTCAAGGCGCCCACCGTCTACCTGCCGCGCCAGGGCTTCTACGGCCTGCGGGAGTCGATGATCATCGACTACACCCCGGCGGAAGACGAGGCGACCCTGGCGGAGGGGGGCGGCGAAGACACCGGCCAGCCCGGGGGCTGATCAGGTGCCGGAGGCCGCCGCCTTGAGCTGGTGCGCCGAGAGGGCGTCGCCGGCCAGCTCGGCCTCGGCGAGGAGGTCGGCGCGTTGGGGCACCGGCTGGCCCAGGCGGCCCAGCAGGGCGGCGGTCTGGCGGTGCAGGCTGGCGAGGTCGAGGCTGCGGGTCGTCTCCAGCAGGCCGTTCAGCTCGTCAAAGGGCTGCTGACCGGCGCGGACGCGCACCTCCAGGGTGCGGAGCGCGGCGTAGGCCCGATCGTAGGGGTCCTCGATCGAGGGGAGGTCGAGGGACTGCAAGGTGACCAGGGCCACGTCGCGGTTGCCGATGAGCGACCAGGCGGCGGCCCGATCGGCGATGGCCAGCACGGCCTGGGCGTCGGTCCAGTAGGAGGCCGGCAGCTCGCCGGCGCGCTGGAGCCAGAGCCGGCACTCCTGGCGGTCGCCCATCGTCAGGGCCTGAAAGAGGCCGGCGGCCAGCGCCTTGAGCACGCAGAAGCGGGAGCTCACCTGCTGGGCCCGTTGCCAGGCGGCGGCGGCCGAGGCCCGGGCGCCTTCGAAGTGGGCGGTGCGAACCTGGGCGCGGCTCAGGTCGGCCAGCACGCGGGCCTGCAGCTCGGCGTCTTCGATGCGCTCGAGGCCGGCGGCGGCGGCCTCGAGGCGGTTCAAGGCGAGGCTGGAGGCGCCGCGGCGCAGGAGCATCTGCCCGACCTGGTGGTTGAGGCCGGCCTGAAAGCGCACCCGCCGGTTCTCCTGGGTCTTGCCCAAGGCCTCGCGCAGGGCGCGCTCGGCTTCGTCCCAGCGGCACAGCGCGATACAAACCGCGCCCTC
Source organism: Alphaproteobacteria bacterium (assembly GCA_040376505.1). Lineage (GTDB taxonomy): Bacteria > Myxococcota_A > UBA796 > UBA796 > UBA2385 > JBEIQK01. Next base: position 6,762 of record JBEIQK010000316.1, read on the forward strand.
CAGCCACTGGAGCCCGACGCGATTGGGCCCGGTGACGGCGGCGTCGGCCAGCGCGCCGCGGGCGATGGTCAGGGCGAGGCGGAGCTGCCCCTGACGGGCCAGGGTGCGGCCGATGAGCAGGCTCCATCGGGCGGCGAGGTCGGTCTCGCCGAGCTCCTGGGCCTGGATCAGCCCGGCGCGGGCCTCCACCAGGGCGGCTTCGTATATGCCGCGGCGAAGGGCCGAGCGGGTCGCCTCCAACAC
>JBEIQK010000092.1:0-13134 GCA_040376505.1 Alphaproteobacteria bacterium
GGCGGGGGCGGCGGGGGCGGCGGCGCCGGCGGAACCCTGGCGCTCGCGGCGGGGTGGCTGGAGGGGTCAGGCGGCCTGCTGGCCAGCGGCGGCGCCGCGGCGGCCGGGCAGGTGGGCCGCACGGGCGGCGGCGGCGGCGGCGACGGGGTGGTGTCGATCGAGGCGGCCTGGATCGACGGCCTCGCTTCGGCCGATCCGGCCTTCGTCACGGCGGGAGAGGCCTGGTCGGTGCCCACCGCCACGGTCTCCGGCGGCGTCGAACCCTTCGCCTTGGAGGGAGAAGCCTGCCTGGCGGCGCCGGTGTCGCCGACGGTCTCCCCCTTCGCCTGGAGCGGCTTTTCGGCCGAGGCCCGCGGCGTCGAAGAGGGCAGCGCGGGCTCGATCGCCTGGCGGCTGCTCGGCGAAGATGGGCTGCCGCGCTGGTTCGACGGGGCCTCCTGGGTGCCCTCGGCGGGGCGGCACGAGGCCAACAGCGCCCTGGAGGTCAACGCAGCGATCGGCCTCTTTCCGGCTGAGCCCCTGCGCTGGTGCGCGATCCTGCGCGGCGACGGCGCCACGCAGGTCTGGCTCGATGGGGTCAGGCTGCAGTACGGCCCCGACGGCGATGAAGACGGCATCATCGACGTCTCCGACGGCTGCACCGACGCCGATGGCGACGGGGCCGGCCTCATCGGCGCCGAGGCCGAGGCCACCTGCCCCGAGGACTGCGACGACAGCGACGCCGCCATCTCCCCCAGCGCCGAGGAGGTCTGGTACGACGGGGTCGACCAGGACTGCGATCGCAACGACGCCGACCAGGATCGCGACGGCTACATCGCCTACGATTCAGGTGGGTTGGACTGCGATGACACCGACCCCGACGTGATCGCCGGCGACATCGACTACGAGTGGGACTGCAGCCCGGCCGAGCGCTTCGCCGGCAACGACCCCGGCGATCCGCCCAGCGCCGCCGACAGCGCCAGCCCCGACCTCGACTGGACCGAAGGGGGCTACAAGGGCGGCTGCAGCGCCGGGCCGGTGCCCGCGGGCGCCCTCTCCGGGCTCCTGCTGCTCCTCGGGCTCAGCCGGCGGCGACGGCTAGCGTAGCAGCCGGGCCTCGTCGTAGAGCGCCGCCTCGCCGTCGAGCAGGGCCGCGACGGCCTCGTCGCCCTGCAGGTGGCGGGCCCAGGCCAGGGTGTAGGCCTTGACGATGTCCCAGCCGAGGGTGGGCTCGATCAGGCCGTCGAGCTGCTCCAGGCGGCCCGAGACGTCGGTGAAGGTGAGGTGCCCGCCGCCGGTGAGGTCGACGCGCCGGTGCGCGCCGCCGGAGAGATCGGCCCAGTAGGCCTCGTTGTCGCCGCCGCTGGGGTCGATGCTGCCGGTGAGGTGCAGCACGGGGGCCTGGAGGCTGCCCAGGCTGGCGCCCTCGAAGAGCCGGTGATCCCCCGGCGCCATCGCCACCACGCCCATCACCCGCGGGTCGGCCAGCTCGCCGCTGGCGAAGAGCGCCTCGGATTCGGCGGTCTGGCTGGAGCAGAAGCCGTCGTCGCTGGGCGGCTCGCAGGCGGCCAGGGCCTCGGCGCTGTAGGCGGCCCCGGCGCTGGCGAAGGCGCCGTATCCGCCAAAGCTGTGGCCCAGCAGCAGCACGTCGTTGGACTCCACCTCCCACTCGTCGCTCGCCGCCATCTGGTCGATCACGGCGCGCAGATCGAGGGGGCGCAGGTAGTAGATCGCGGTGGCCCGGTCGCTGCTGTCGAAGGTGGTGTTGCCGGTGTGGTCGGGGGCCGCCACCACCCAGCCGTGGGAGGCGAGGTGGGCGGCGAGGAAGCTGCTGGCTTCGGCATAGCCCTGGTGGCCATGGGAGTAGACGGCGAGGGGGGCCACCGCGGCGCGGGGCGGCGCCTCGGTGTAGATCCCCTCCCCCGACACGAGGCCGCCCAGGAAGCTCGGCGTCTCCCCCTCGGCGGCGGCGGCCGGGTAGAAAACGGCGAGGCGCAGGCTGCGGGCCTCGCCGGTGAGCGGATCGGCGGTGAGCACGCTGCGCTCGGCATAGCCGACGGGGTGGGGCCCCGGCGCGGGCAGGGTTTCGGCGAGGTCTTCGGCCGACTCCCCGCTGTCTTCGGGGCCGTCGGGCTTGCCGGCGCAGGCGAGCAGCAGCAGGGCCAGCATCAGCCGGCCGTGGCGGTGAAGTCGAGGATGTAGGCGCAGGGCAGCACGAAGCCGAAGGCCGAGAGGCTGGCGCAGTCGGCGCCGGTGCAGGTGGCCTCGTAGTTGGCCACGCCGCCGGCCTCGGTGGTCGAGAGGAAGGTGGCGCTGAGGTTCATGGACAGCACCAGGGTCACGTCCATGCCGAGCTCGGTGAAGGGGGTCTCGGTGACGAGCGGCTCGCAGCCGAGGTCTTTGTCGGTGAGCGTGCAGGTGGTGGTGGAGCCGCCGGTGGTGCCGGTGTCGGTGGTGGTGGTGTCGGTCTGCAGCGTCCAGGTGGCGCCGCTGTCGTGGATGAGGGTGAAGCCGCCGGTGCCCTCGGTGGCGCCGCCCGACACGCCGCAGGAGTCGCTCTGCACGGCGGTGACGAGGCTGTAGTGGCCCTCCTCGGGGCTGAAGTCACCGCCGGAGCCGTCGCCGCTGCCTTCTTCGCCGCCGGAGCCGGCTTCGCCGCTGCCCTCGGTGGCGCCGTCGGTGTCTTCGACGCCGATCTTGCTGCCGCAGGCGGACAGGGTTGCACACAGGGCCAGGGGGAAGAGCGCGCGCGTCATGAGAACCTCCGTGGCGCCCCCGCTATCGCGGAGCGGGGCCCGGTCGGAAGGGGCGGGGATCGCCCATGTGCCGAAGCTGTGACATCCAACTTTCTGGGGAGAGGGCCTCGCCACGGATTGGGGGGCTGCGGTAAGCTCCTCTCACCTCGGGCGATGTGGGCTCTACAAAAGGCACACACAGTGCTGGTCGCCGGAGGGGCTGCCCCTGCCGTCGTTGTGGACCGGCTGGAGCAGGCTGAAGCGAACCCATGACGCATCAGCCCACCATCCACTGGAGTGCACCCAAATGCCGACCGAAGAACTCTTTGGCGCCTACAACTTCCTCCTGGAGATCCAGGGCGTCATCAACGACAACAAGGTGATCGTGGGCGGCTTCAAGACCGTCTCCGGCATGGACTCTGAGACCGAGATCATCGAGTTCAAGCAGGGCAACGACATGGTTGTCCGCAAGAAGCCGGGCCGCACCACCTACAACAACATCGTCCTCGAGCGCGGCTACACCGCCACCGACGACCTCTGGCAGTGGCGCAAGAACATCGAAGATGGCAAGATCGACCGCCGCGCCGGCTCGATCATCATCCTTGACCAGGACGGCCAGACCGAAGTCGCCCGCTACAACTTCTACGAAGGCTGGCCCTGCAAGTGGTACGTCCCCGACATGGACGCCGACAGCTCCGCGATGGCGATCGAGAAGGTCGAGCTCGCCGTTGAGAAGGTCGAGCGCGCCTGATCGGGTGATCCACCCAGGGGGCGCAAGCCTCTAAAAAGCCGGCCCGGGTTCTCCCGGGCCGGTTTTTTCATTTGGGGCGCCGAAGGCTAGAACACAAAGCCGACGATGTACAGCTCCAGCCCGGTGATGCAGGTTGCGGCCATCACGGCCATGCTGACCTTGCCCAGGATGCGGTGCAGGCGGGTGTTGGGCCCGGGGCGCGGCGGCCGCAGCTTCCACAAGGAGCTGGCGACCAGCCCGGTCCAGAGGATCGAGGTGGAGAAGCTGAAGCTGGTGTGCACCCACACCGAGCCGTTGAGCAGGGCGGTGCCGGCGTAGGCGCTGTCTTTGGTGAGTTCGAAGATGCCGCCCTTGGCCTGGAGATCGGCCTCAAAGAGCAGCACCACCACGAAGAGCAGGGCGTAGAGCCCGGCCATCACGTTGCGGTGGGCGACGTAGCGGCCCTGGCGCACGAGGTAGACGGCGTAGCCCATGGTCGGCAGGATCGCGGCCAGCGAGCACACCACGATGTCGATGAGCAGGTCGGCTTCGGTGCCGAGAAAGCCAGGCGGGATCATGAGAGAGCCGGGGCGGCGGGTTCAGGCGGCGGCGGGCAGAAAGACGTGGAAGGAGGTGCCCACGCCGACCGTGGACTCTACCGTGAGCACGCCGCCGTGCCGCCGAACGATCGTCCAACAGAGGGTGAGCCCGAGCCCCGTGCCGGCCTTCTTGGTGGTCATGTAGGGGTCGAAGATGCGGGTGAGGCCGTCTTCGGGGATGCCGACGCCCTGATCGGAGATGGTGATACGCACAAAGAGGAGCCCGGGCGGGCAGTTGGCCAGGGCCAGGGGCCGATCGGCGCCGATGAAGGCCGCCTGGGCGCGCACCACGCCGCCGTCGGGCATGGCCTGAACGGCGTTCTGGACGAGGTTGTGGAGCACCTGCTGGAGCTGGCGCCGATCGCAGAGCACGTCGGGGAGGTGGGGCGGAAAGTCCATCACCGAGGCGATGCCCAGGGGCAGCTCCAGGTCGGAGAGCAGGTCGCGGTAGGCGGCCTCCAACGACACCTCGGCCGGGCTGCCGCCGTCGCCGCTGGCGAGGTCGAGCAGTTGGGCGGTGAGCTGGCGGGCGCGTTCGCCGCCGCGCTTGGCCACCTCCAGGCGCTTGCGGGCCGGGTGGTCGGGGGAGAGCAGCTCGATGGCCAGGGCGACGTTGCCGCGGATGGTGGAGAGGAAGTTGTTGAAGTCGTGGGCCACGCCCCCGGCCATGATGCCGAGGCTCTCCAGCTTCTGGGCCACCTGGAGCTGCCGTTCGAGGCGCTTGCGCAGCTCGAAGTCGCGGCGGAGCTGCTCGTTGGCCTCGGCCAGCTCGCGGGTGCGGGCCGAGACGCGGCCCTCCAGCTCTTCGTTGAGGGTCTGCAGCTCGCGTTGGGCGCCCTGCACCCGTTCGAGCAGGTGGTTGACGCCCTCGCCGGCCTTGCCGATCTCGTCGTCGCGATCGACCTTGACGCGGTCAGCCCACAGGCTGCCGGCGGCGATGGCCTCGATGTGGCGGGTGAGCTTCAGCATCGGCCGGATGATCTGGGCCTGCAGCAGGGCGGAGATGCCGAGGGTGAGCAGGCCGCAGAAGGCCAGCAGCACGAGGGCCACGGTGGACACCGTCTGCATGCCCTGGCGGTAGACGGCGCGATCGAGCCGCACCTCCAGGGCCATCGCCGGCTCGTTGGACGGGTCGAGCACGATCTCGTAGCAGGTGCGGGTCTCGCCCACGTCGGTGCACTGGCCATGGGACACGCCCGGGGGGGGCGGGATGTGAAAGCGAATGTCGAGCTGGGTCTCGTCGGCGAGCCGCTTCTGCTCGTCGTCGTCGATGTAGCGGCCGATGATGAGCGTGCCGCGCACCTCGCCGGACTTGTCGCTGCGCCGGATGGGCCGGGCGCTCACAAAGGCGGTCTGGCCATCGCGGATGGTGACCAGCGTGTCGAGGTCCTGGCCGAGGGGCCCCGCCTGGGCGAAGTAGCCCGTGCCGGTGATGATCTTGAGCAGCTCGGGAGGCAGGCCGTCTTGGGTTCGCTGCGCGTCGAGCAGCTCTCGGCCCATCACCAGCTCGCCCTTCAGGTCGACATAGGCCAGGATGTCGGCGTCGACGTTGTAGAGGGTCTGGGCGTTGGCGTTGGCTTCGAGGAATTCCGGCTGCCGCGTGGCCATGTACTCCCACATGTCGTCGAACCAGGCCCAGTCGGTGGCGGTGCGCTCCAGCGAGCTCGACGAGTGGTGGAAGGCCTTTGTTGCGCGCTTGAGGTCTGCGGCGACCGCCTCGTCTTCGAGGGCCTCAAAGCTGGGCAGCAGGATGTAGCGCAGGGTGCCGGCCACCGCGACGAAGAGCGAGATCAGCGCCAGGACGAGGGCCACCAACGCGCGGCCCTGCAGTCCGAGCACCGATGTACTCTTCACGACAGTTCCAGGGGGCCGTCCGGGTGGACGGTGAGCGGAGCGCGGCGGGCGTCGGTGCGGGGTCTCGGCGAGGTCATAGCCATGTGCCGCTTCCCTAAGCCGGAGAGGAGGGAAGCGCCAGCATTCGGCCGGTTCTCCGGCCGGCCTTCCGCGGAGCTTGGGTGCGCCTCGCGTGTGATAGCCTCGGCCGCGCCGGCCTCAACGGGCCCGGTCGGAGCCCGCTTGCTGCGCGCCCTTAACCCCACCGACCTGCCTGTCTCTGCTTTCCTCCTGGCATCTGGACGGAGCTGACCATGGTTCGCGCCTGTCTGCATGGGCTGGTCTTCCTCCTCTGTCAATGCTGTGTGCTTTATTTGTTGAGTGTTTGGAGCCTGGCCACGGCGCGCAATACCCATCTGCAGCGCCTGCTGGAGCAGGGCATCCGCCTGCCCGTGGCGGTTCGCTCTGTCCTCGACGGCATGATCGCCGCGGTGGTGCCCTGGACGGTGGCGATGACCCAGCCGGCGATGCACCTGCTGATGCGCGACTGGGACAGCGAGCGGGCCCTGCGCTTTTTGAGCTGGAGCGCCTGCTTTCGCCTCGTGCTGCTCGGCTGGATCGCCTGGATCGCGCCGGAGCTGCTGCTGCCCACGCTGACCCTGCTGGCCCTGGGGGCGCCGTTCTTCGCCGCCCGGGTGCAGTCGGCCGAAGGGGCGGTTGACATGGACAGCGTCTTCATCCGCCGCCAGACCGAGGCGCCGATGTCTGGCGCGGTGGCCGAGGGGCTGACCGTGACCGCCCGCACCCTGTCGAAGCGCCTGCCCGGCGACGCCGCGGCGGCCCTGCTGGGCGGGCTGCTCTACGCCAGCGCCCCCAACGACATCCCGATCTGGGCGGTCGACGGGGTTGGCGCCCTCGGCCTGCCGCTGGCCCTGCTGGGGGGCGGGCTGTCGCTGCTGGCGCCGGGCGACCTGCTGCGCTGGGCGCCGGTGACCTTTGGCCTGTGGGCCTGGCAGGTCCCCGGCTGCTTTTTGGTGCCCTTTGGCGTGGGCCTCGAGCTGACCAGCCCGCGCACCGCCGCCTTGGCGGGCACCTTCTTGAAGCCGGAGAACCGCCTGCTCTGGGTGCGTCATTCCCGGGTGGCGGCCCTGGTGATGGCCTGGTTCCTGGGCCTCTATGTGGCCGCCGAGGCGCTGATCTTCACGCCTTAGAAGCGCACCTGGGCGCCGACGCCGATCTCGCCCAGGGGCGCTGTCACCGCGAAGCCCTCTTCAAAGCCGGTCAGGCCGGGCACGCCGGGGATGTCGACGGCGTAGCGGAACTCCCCGCCCTCCTCGCCGAGGTGCCCGGAGATGTAGCTGTTGACCGACAGGTAGGAGAGGAGACTGACCCGATGGTCGAATCGCAGGATGGCCGAGCCATCGGAGAGGTTCGCCAAGGCCGACAGCGTGAAGGTGGTGTCGTTCCAACCGCCCGGGTCGGCGAGGTAGGCGTAGGCCGCCGCGTAGTGCCGCCCCAGGTAGAAGGGCCGGAAGGCCGAGGGCTGGCTGCCCACGCAGGCCTCGGCCCCTTCGAGATCGCCGGCCTGCACCTTGGCGAGGTAGCAGTCGACGGTGGGGCCCACGCTGAGCCAGGGGTAGAGGTCGGGCTCATCGTAGCCGAGCCCATTGTAGAAGTACTCGGCGCCGAAGGAGACGGTGTCCTGATCGGAGTAGCGCAGGGTCAGCTCGGCGCCGGCCACCACCTGCGGGACCCAGTCCTCTTCGACGCTGGTGGCCTCGGGCAGGGTGAAGGAGGCGAGGTCGAGCTCGCCTTTGTAGTAGGGCGTGGTGATGCCCTTTTGGACAGCGCCCTCCACATGCACGTCGAAGATGCCGAGCCCGCTGGACACATCGGCCCCAAGGCGCAGGGGGCGGTCTTTGCGCAGCGAGGCGGTGGCGGTGAGCTCCGTCTCGCCCAGAAGGACCTCGGCGCGGGCGGTGCCGCCGATCTCATCGACGTGGTCGGCCTCATCGAAGGAGCCCACCACATAGAAGTTGGCCGTGTTCACCGGCAGGTGCAGCTTGACGAGGCTCACGCCGGTGCGCTCATCAAAGGCGGCGAGGGGGTCCAAGGCCTCGCCGTTGCGGAAGTCGGTGGTATTCCAAAAGCGGCCAGATCCCCACTTGATGCGCTGCTGGCCGGCGGTCACGAAGAGCTTCTGACCGGCGTCGAACTTGAGCCAGGCCTGATCGAGCACCACCGTCTCGGCCTCTTGGGCCTGGCCAAAGCTGTTGAGACTGCCGTCGATCACGGTGGGGTTGAAGCGCAGGCGCCCCTGCACATAGCCGCGCACCCGGTCGTTGGGGCGGGCGTCCATGTACAGATCAAAGAGGTTGGGCGTGCTGAGCGTGAGGTCTTCAAAGGAGGGCTCCACCGGCGCGGCCATGTCAGCCCGCAGGTAGAGGTTGCCGCCCACCGCGAGGCGATCGTCGGCGGCCAGCAGTTGGGCGAACATCCCGCCCTCTCCCGGCGAGACCGAGGCCCCGGAGAGCAAGGCGCTGTCGCGATCGTTGGCGTTCTCAGGGGCCGGCTCGGCGGCCGGCGATGGGGCCGGCGCCGCGGCTGGCGCGCCAAAGAGGTCATCCTCGCGCGCCGCCTCGTCATCCGCCCGGGCCAGGGTCAGCAGGGAGAGGAGGGTGATCATCGGGAGCGCGCCTCCAGCCAGGCCTTGGTGAAGGTCGCGTCTTCCTGGGCGGAGAGCTTGACGTCGGAGATCACCACCGTGGTCTGGTTGCCCTTGATCACCTCATCGTAGATGCGGATCTCCTTGGGGTAGTAGACCTCGGCCTTCTTGGTGGCGCTGATCGCCTTCTCCCACTTGGGGTAGTAGGTCGTGCGCATCAGCTTGCCCGACAGGGCGAAGTCCTGGCGCTTGAGCACGTTGTTGGTGCTCTTGTCCACCCAGACCTCCACGATCGGGTAGGCCACGTCCACCGCGGGCTTGGCGGTCAACTTCATGTGGTGAACGGCGTACTGGCCGAGCTTCTCCTCGGCGACATAGGCCGGGTCGAATTCCACATGCAGGCGCGACTGATCAAAGTCCTGGCGCTGCGAGGAGGTGCCGCCGATGCGCTCGCGCTCGGTGCGGCGCTCCCACTTGCCCACGGTGGGATCGTAGAAGAAGAGGTTGTTGTCGATGCGCAGGTAGCCCTTGCCGGCCTCGGCGGTGGGCTTGGTGAAGAGGATCACCAGCTTGTCATCGGCGTCGCGGCGGTGGATCTCGCCCTGATAGACGAGATCGGATTTGCCGGCCTCCTTCTGCTCCAGGAAGAAGGAGGACTGGTAGTCACCGTTGTTCTCCTGGCGGTCGTCGACGATCTTGAGCCAGGCGGTCATCTCAGCGGTAGACGGCGCGGCGAAGGCGGCCGGCGACAGGGCGAAGAAGAGGGCGAAGGCGAGGGACTTCCACATGGGTCACTCCACAGTCTGGATGGCGGTGACAGGGGGGATGGTGGCGCCGCGCCGCGCCGGCCAGATGGCGGCCAGCCCGGTGATGGCGGTGAGGCCGAGGATGGCCATCACCACCTGGTCGGCGTGAACAGAGAGGCGGACCTTCTCGGCCAGCAGGATGGCGCGGAAGGCGTCGTTGTGCAGCTCGATGTTGGCGCCATTGATGGCCAGGGCGATGATCACGCCCAGCAGCCCGCCGACGGTGGTGGCCATCACGCCCAGCAGCAGCGCTTCGAGCAGGATGAGCCAGAGCACCCGCGTGCCGCTCATGCCGATCGCCCGCATGGTGCCGATCTCCTTGGTGCGCTCGCGCACGGCGTTCCACATCGTGTTGGAGATGCCGATGACGATCAGCACCACCAGAACGAAGAGCAGCAGGGTGGTGATGAAGTTGAAGCCGGTGAGCACATAGGTGAGGAAGTTCACCTCATCGCGCCAGACGGTGAGGTCGAGCTTCTGGCCGGTCCAGTCCTCGCCCTGCACGGTCTCGAACTTCATCCAGAAGGGATTGGGCTCGTGATCCATCACGCCAAAGCCCTTCTCGGCGAAGACGGTGCGCAGGTGCTCCATCGTCTTCTCGGCGTCGCGGTGGTCTTTGAGGTAAATCCAGACCGCGCCGGTGGTGTCGGGGCCAAACTGGTACAATTCGGTGGTGGCGCTGCGCGGCACAAAGACCGACCAGTTGGAGAGCAGCCCCTGGTCGCGGGCGACGGCGATGATGGTGGCGTCGATGGTGTTGGTGCGGCCGCCGAAGGTCTCGGTCTGCACGGTGATCTGATCGCCCACCCGCACTTCGAGCTTCTTCGCCTGGGCGGCGAAGAGCAACACGGTGTTGGGCTCGGCGATGCGGCGCAGGTCGCCCTCGGTGGTGTCGTCTCCGCCCTCGACATAGTCGGAGAGCGGGGCGAGCTGCACCTTCTCGAAGAAGCGGTCTTCCTGGGCCGCCTCAATGCCCGACAGCCCCACCTGCATCGAGCCGGTGTCGGAGATGATTTTGCCCCAGCCGCGGCTGCGGTCGATGACATAGTCGAGGCCGGGCGTGTTCTCCTCGACGATCTTCCGCACCTCGGAGAGGCGGGTGACCACCGGGATCGACTCGCCCGGGGTGGACTTGTAGAAGCCTGCCACGTTGACATGGCCGGTCGACAGGGTGGTGGCCCCTTCGATCAGGTTGTCTTCAATCCCCTTGGTGAGGCTGAGCATCAACACCAGGATCAGGGTGACCATGCCCACGGCCATGCCGAGGAGGGCCGAGCGCCGGCGGGCGCCCAGCAGGTTGCGCAGCGCGATGAGGAGGAGGATGCGCATGGACTACTCCTTGCCCTGCATGGCGACGACGGGCTGAACCCGGCTCGCCAGGATGGCCGGATAGGCGGCGGAGATGAGGGCGACGCAGAGCACGCTGATCACGCCCAGCGCCAGGTTGTCGATCCCGACCGTGGGGTGCAGCCGCGGCCCGGCGAACAGAAAGACCAGGATGTCGGCCCCGGCGGGGATGCCCACCACGCCCATCCAGGCCACCAGCAGGCCGCCGGTGATGGCGCCGAGCCCGCCGGCGATCAAGCCCAGCATGGCCGTCTCGGTGAGGAAGAGCACGAGGATCTGTCCACGCGTGGTGCCGATCGCCCGCATCGTGCCGATCTCGTTGATGCGGTCCATCGTCGCCATGCTGGTGGTGTTGTTGATGATCACCAGGGCGACGAGGAAGATGATCAGCAGCACGGTGACCAGGATGCCCTGCACCACGGTGGCGAACTGTCCAAGCAGCCCGCTCGCCGCCTTCCAGTCGATGACCTGCAGCCCCAGAGACTTCTCCTTGCTGAGCGCCTGGATCTGGGCCTGGGTCTCGGCCGTGCGGCTCGGGTCTCTCAGCACCACCGCGGCGTTGAGCACCAGGGTGGCCACCTCGGCCGGGGCCTCGGCGCTGGCGGCGGTGATCGGTGCGACCTCCACGACCGGCGCGCCTTCTACTGGGGCGGCGGCCTCGATGCTGCCCGACCCGAAGAGGGCGTCTTCGGCGCTGCCGCGATCGACATCCTCGACGCCGACCTGGGTCTTGATGTCCTTGAGCTCGGCCTGCTGGGCGGCGGTCATCTTGCCGTAGAGCGAGCGGAAGGTGGGCAGATCGACGAGGTTCATCGCCGTGGACAGATCGCTCTTCTCCAGTCCCTTGAACTCGTAGGTGCCCCAGATCTTCACGTTGAAGCTGCGCATGTAGCCGCTGGTGGTGAAGGCCCGCAGGGTGATCTCGCTGCCCACGGGAAAGTCGTAGAGCCGAACCCGCGGCGCGATCGCCTTGTAGAAGAGGGCGTAGCGGGACTCGATCGTGTCGTCATCGACGGTGAGCAGGGTCTGCACGAGGGTGCCGAGGTCGGTCTCCTTGCTGCCGAGCGCGGACTGCAACTCGGAGAGGAGGGCGGGCACCTGATCGGGGCTGACCTGCACCACGATGCGCTGGTACTGACGGGCCATCCGCGAGACGGCGTCGGCGGTGGCCTTGTCGTCGGCGATGCGCTTGCCGTCTTCGGTCCACTCTTTGTAGATCTTGTCGAAGTCGCGGGCGACCTTGTTCTTCACCAGCTTTTCGTAGGTGCGCTTGGACAGCAGGATGCCCGGCTCTCCCGGCGGCACGGCCTCGCCGTCGATGATGGTGAAGCGGTCAAAGGTCTGCTTGAACAGTTCGAGGTCGGTGCCGACGAGGCGCAGGTAGAGCAGCCGCGCGTCGCTGGCCAGGGGGGCGATCTTGGCGTCGAGGAAGTCCAAGGCCGGCAGCGGGTCGGCGGCGAAGCCATCCCAGAAGGCCTGGGAGCCGGCCTCGCGCAGGGCCTCCTGATCGCGGGCGAGCTTCTCTTTGTCGGCGACGATCGCCTCGCGGGTGGCGATCTCCTCGGCCAGGGTGTCGACGATGCGGCGGAGCCGGCCCACCAGCACGGCCTTCTGGGCCTCGTCGCCGGTGGCGACCGCGGTGCGCAGGCCGTCGAGGACGAGGTCGATGTCGTTCTTGCCAAAGACCGTGGAGTTGACGATGCCCATCGGCACCACTGTCTTCACGTTCTCCAGCTCGCGCAGGGGCCCCACCGCCGACTCGAAGTCCTCGATCTCGCCGATGTCGGTGGCGCCAAAGCTCATGCCGCCAAAGAGGGCCAGCGGGTCGGTGGCCTTGTCACTGTACACCTGCAGGTTGCCGGCCACCGACTGGGTGATGCTCTTCTCCATGCCGGCGTTGACGCTGTCGAGCAGCGCGCCGCCGACGACGATGAAGAGGGTGCCGACAAAGAGGATGCTGCCGACGATCAGGCTCTTGACCTTGTGGGCGCCCAGGTTGCGGACGGCCATCTGAAGGAGGAGTTGCGGAGTCATCCGGCCGCCCCTTCGGTGACGACCTTGCCATCGGCGATGCGCACGATGCGCTGCGCGGCGGTCATCACCATGGAGTCATGGGTGGAGAAGATGAAGGTGGTCTTCTGGGTCTGGTTGAGCTCGCGCATCAGCGCGATGATGTCGGCGCCGGTCTTGCTGTCGAGGTTGGCGGTGGGCTCGTCGGCGAGGATGAGCGAGGGGTTTGTGACCAGGGCGCGGGCGATGGCGACGCGCTGGCGCTGGCCGCCCGACAGCTCATTGGGGCGCTGGTGGAGTTGGGGCTTGAGCCCCACCCGCTCGATCAGGGCCTCGACCCGGGCCTTGCGCTCGGCGGGGCTGGCGGTGCCCTGCAACAGCAAGGGGAATTCCACGTTCTGGAAGACGTCGAGCACGTTGATGAGGTTGA
>JBEIQK010000886.1:0-2572 GCA_040376505.1 Alphaproteobacteria bacterium
CGCAGCACGATGAGGTGGCCCACGTCGTGCAGGAGGGCGGCCATGTAGACCGAGCCGCGCCGCTCACCCGAGAGCAGGGCGGCGACCTCAGCGGAGATGAGCCCGTGGGTGCGGGCGGCGTCGGCCTGGGCTTGAAAGCCCTCCACCCGAAAGACCGTGTCGTTGAGACAGACGCTCATGCCGATCTGCCAGAGCGTGTCGAGACCGACGCGGGCGACGGCGTGGTGCAGGCTGCGCGGCGGCGAATTGTACATGGCGCTGCGGGCGCAGGTCCAGACCCGGCGGATGAGGCCGGGGTCGCGCTCCACCACGCGGGCGATCTGCACCAGATCGGTGTCGGGCTGGCGCAGGAGGGTGTCGAGCTCGCGGGCGATGTCGGGGAAAGGCGGCAGGTCGAGCTGCCGACGGTCCACCCGCTGGATGAGGCGCTCGATCAGCCGCAGGTCGCCGTCGCGGGTGTCGCTGCGCTTGGCCCGCACCTCGCGGATGAGCGTGTCGAGCTCGGCGACGAGGTGGTTGTGCACCGACTCGGGGTCGAGGGAGCGCAGGCGGTCGCCGTCGCGCCAGGGTGGCGGGCCGACGGGCACCAGGGTCACCGGTGCGATGACCTCATTCGGGGGCAGCGTGGCCGTCGGCGCCAGCGTGGGGCGGTCGACGGGGGGCACTGCGACCGGGGGCTCTGTGCCGGGCGAGGGGGTCGCGTCGGTCGGCGCCGCGGGAGGCGCGGACGCCTCGCTCTTGTCCAGACCCAGCAGCCGCATCAACCATCGGAACATTGGCGACCATGGAGGGAGGGTAGGGGGCTCCCTTCACCGTCGCCTTTATTGTCTCCCGGCCCGTTGTCCAGGGGCAGCCCGTCGAACTCAAGTGCGAGGCGCTTCAAGTTGGGGATCAGGCCTTCTGTTGACCATGACGGGGGCGGGCTCCGCTCGAACTCAGCCACCGCCGCCTCGATGGCGAGGCCGGAGGACGATGTGTCGCAGGGTCGCCATGGTCAGATGTCCAGCTCATCGACGTCGGCCATCCAGCGCTGGATCTCCTGGTAGCGGGTGCCGGCGTCCTTGCCCATCAGATCACTGACCACCTGTTCGGTGTTCATATGCTCACCGTCGGGGATGGTGACCCGCAGCAGGCGCCGCTTCTTGGGGTCGAGGGTGGTCTCGTAGAGGGTCTTCGGCATCATCTCGCCCAGCCCCTTGAAGCGGCTGATCTCCGGCTTCATCCGCGCCGGGATGCGCTTGACGATGCGGTCGCGCTCGGCGTCGGAAGAGGCCCAGTAGGTCTGTTTGCCAGCGTCGATGCGAAACAGGGGGGGGCGGGCCAGGAAGATGTGACCCTTGTCGATGAGCGGGCGCAGGTGCCGGTAGAAGAAGGTCATCAGCAGGGTGGCGATGTGGTGGCCGTCGCTGTCGGCGTCCATCAGCAGGATGATGCGGCTGTAGCGCAGGCGGCTCACGTCAAAGTCGGCGCCGATGCCACAGCCCAGCGCGCTCACCACGTCGGACAGCTCGTTGTTCTCCAGCACCTTCTTGAGGCTGGCCGACTCGGTGTTGAGCACCTTGCCGCGCAGGGGCAGGATGGCCTGAAAGGCGCGGTCGCGCCCCTGCTTGGCCGAGCCGCCGGCGCTGTCGCCCTCGACGATGAAGAGCTCACACTCCGCCGCCTCGGAAGAAGAGCAGTCGGCCAGCTTTCCCGGCAGGTTGAGGCGCCGGTTGACCGGGCTCTTGCGCCGCACTTGCTCGGAGGCGTCGCGGCTGGCCACCCGGGCCTTGGCGGCCATCACAATGCGCGTCAGCACTGCGTCGGCGCAGGAGCGGTTGTCGTTGAGCCACCGCTCCACGGCGAGGCGAACGATGGCGTCGACGGCGGGGCGCACCTCGGGGTTGTTGAGGCGCTCCTTGGTTTGCCCTTGGAAGTGCGGCTGGGCGATGAAGATCGACAGCGCCGCCACGAGCCCTTCGCGGATGTCCTCGGCCGTGAGCTTGGTGCCCTTGGGCACGCTGCCCTCGTGGGTGTCGATGTAGTTGCGGATGGCCTTGCCCAGCGCGTCTTTGAGGCCCTGCTCGTGGGTGCCGCCCTCGGCGGTGGGGATGCCGTTTACATAGGTGAGGATCTTCTCGCGCGGGGCGTCGGTCCAGCCCAGGGCGAGCTGAAGGCGCACCTCGCCCTCTTTCTCGACGGTGAAGGGCGTCGCCACCACCGGGTTGCTGCCGGCGGTCTGCACCAGATGGGTGTACAGATCGGCGAGGCCGCCCTGGTGGCAGAGCTCTTCGCGCCGCTCGCTGCCCTCATCGACAAAGAGGATGCGCAGGCCACGGTTCAGGTAGGCGCAGACGTCGAGGTGGGCCCGGATGAGGTCGGCGTCGAAGAGGAAGTCGCCGAAGATCTCGGGGTCGGGGGTGAAGGTGATGGCGGTGCCGCGCTGGCGGGTGCTCTTGCCCTTGCGCAGGGCGCTGGTGGGCTTGCCCCGGCGGTACTCCTGGCTCCACTCAAAGCCGTCGCGCCAGATGGTGGCGGCCATCTGCTCGGAGAGCGCGTTCACCACGCTCGATCCGACGCCGTGCAGGCCGCC
>JBEIQK010000538.1:0-4612 GCA_040376505.1 Alphaproteobacteria bacterium
CCAAGGTGGGGGAGGCCCTGTGCTTCACCTGCGTGGCCGGTGGCTTCTCGGTGGTCAATGTGCGGGTGGAGCTCCACCCGCACATTGACCACCGAGAAGCCACCGGCCACGCAGGTGAAGCACAGGGCCTCCCCCACCTTGGCGCCGCGGGACTCCACAAAGCGCGCCGCCGCTGCCTCATCGCGCAGGGCCCGCACCTCCTGGGCCGCGGCGCAGAGGCTGCGTCGGTCGCTGCGCGGCCCCTCGGCGGCGAGCCCCCGCGCCTCGATGAGGAAGCGCCCGCGACGCGGCCCCGCGTCGGTCTCGGCCACCACGCCATCGGCCTCTTCGCGGTAACCGCGCAGGGTGAGGCCCCCCTCGACGCGGGCGCCGGCGGCGACGGCCTCACCGAGCAGCCGGGCGCCCAGGCGACGCATGTCGACGTCGAGCAGGCCGCGGGCAGGCACCCGCAGCTTGGGCCCGTCAAAGCCGGCCACCATGTGAAAGACCTCGTGTTCGCCCACCCGCTCTTCGCCCTCGGGTTGGGAGAGGCCGGCCGCCTCAAAGGCCCAGGCCGGCACGCCGTTCACCCAGCGGGCTCCGGCCTCGTGCAGGGGTCTGCGCTCGATCAGGGTGACGGAGAGGCCGCGCAGAGCCAGGGCCCGGGCGGCAGCGGCGCCGGCCGTTCCACCGCCGGCAATCAGGACATCGGAGATCATGGTCCCAGCCTACTGCATGCAGCACCGGTCCGCCGCAGGCGCCAGCCCGCCACAGGGGGTTAAGCGTCGCCCATGTCGGCCCGCGACCTCGACAGCCACGCCACCCTCACCGCCATCCTCGGTCCCACCAACACCGGAAAGACGCACCGCGCCTTGTCGCGCATGGGGGCGCACCGCAGCGGAATGATCGGCCTGCCCCTGCGGCTGCTGGCGCGGGAGGTCTACGACAAGCTGGTGGCGACCAAGGGTGAGGCGCTGGTGGCGCTGGTCACCGGCGAGGAGAAGCGGGTGCCGCCGGGCGCGCGGTACTGGGTCGCCACCGTCGAGGCGATGCCCCTGTCGGTGCCGGTCGACTTCCTCGCCGTCGACGAGATCCAGCTCGCCGCCAGCCGCGAGCGGGGCCATGTCTTCACCGATCGCATCCTGCACGCCCGGGGCAACCGCGAGACCCTGCTGCTGGGCAGCGACACGATGGCGACGCTGCTGCAGGAGATGATCCCGACTGTGGTGATCGAGTCCCAGCCACGACTGTCCACCCTTCGCTATGCCGGCCCGGCCCGCCTCTCGGCCCTGCCCAAGCGCACGGCCCTGGTGGCCTTTACCGCTGGAGACGTCTACGCCCTGGCCGATCGGGTGCGGCGCGAGCGGGGCGGCGCGGCGGTGGTGCTGGGCGCCCTGTCGCCGCGCACCCGCAACGCCCAGGTGGCGCTCTACCAGTCGGGCGAGGTCAATTACCTCGTCGCCACCGACGCGATCGGCATGGGCCTCAACATGGACATCGACCATGTCTGCTTCGCCGGTCTGTCCAAGTTCGACGGCCAGCAGGTGCGGCGACTGACCCCGGCCGAGCTGGCCCAGATCGCCGGCCGGGCGGGGCGCTTCCGCCGCGATGGCACCTTTGGCACCCTGTCTACCGGGGAGGCCTTGGAGCCCGACGAGGTCGCCGCCATCGAGGCCCACCGCCTCGCGCCGGTGACCCAGGTGGTCTGGCGCAACAGCGAGCTCGACAAGTCCAGCCTGCCAGCCCTGCTGCGCAGCCTGCGCCTGCGGCCCCGCTCGGGCATCTACAAACCCTTGGAGCGGGCCGATGACTCCGACGCCATCGAGGCCCTGGCCCGCGATCCTGCGGTCGCCGCCCTGGCCTGCCGCCCCGACCGGGTGGCCCTGCTCTGGGAGGTGGCCAGCGTCCCGGACTATCAACAGACGCTGGAGGGCAGTCACCTCCGACTGCTCACCGCGCTCTACCGGCAGCTCCTCGAAGGCCCTCTGCGGCCAGACTGGCTGCAGGATCAGATGAACCGCCTCGACCGCCCCGAGGGCGAGATCGACGCGCTGACCACCCGCATCGCCTTTGTTCGCACCTGGACCACCATCACCCACCGCAAGGGCTGGGTGGAGGACCCGGCCCCCTTTCAGGAGCGGGCCCGTCAGATCGAGGACCGCCTCTCCGACGCCCTGCACCAGCGGCTGCTCTGGCGCTTCGTCGACAGCCGCAGCGTGGCGCTGATCGGCGCTCTGCAAGGGGGCGGGCCGCTGCAGGGCGCCGTGGGGGCCGATGGCGCGGTGCAGGTCGCCGGTCAGTCGGTGGGCGCCCTGTCGGGCTTTACCTTCTCTCCCGCCGCCCTGGGCCGCACCGACGCCCGCCTCCTCCAGGCCGCCGCCCGGGCCGCCCTCTCCGACGATCTGCGCGCCCGCCTGGGCCGGATGCTGGCCACCGAAGACCGGGCCTTCTCTGTGGATGATCGGCTGCAGGTGCTCTACGAGGGCGGCCCGGTGGGCCTCCTCACGCCAGGCCCCGATCGGCTGACGCCCGAGCTGCGCCTGCTCGGCGCCGACCTCCTCGACAGCGCCGGGCGCAAGGCCGCCCAGGAGCGCCTCGTGGCCTGGGCGCGGGCCTGGGTGCGGGATGCCGGCGAGGCCCTGCGCGGGCCGGCCACCGAGCTGCTCTCGCCCATCGCCCGCGGCCTCCTCTACGCGGTGGAGCAGGGGCTTGGCCTCTGTCCAACGCCGCCGGGACTTGAGGGCCTCAGTCCCCGCGACCGGGCGGTGCTCTCGCGACTGGACCTCCGCCTTGGGGTGGCCCATGTCTACCGGCCCGCCGCCCTCGATGCCGATGCGGTGCGCCAGCGCGCGGTGCTGCTGGCCGTGTCGCGCGATCGGCGCAGCCTGCCGGCCTGCCCGGCGGGTCTGTCTACGCCAGCCGGCGAGCCCGAGGCCCTGGCCTTCCTGGGCTACCCGGTGGTGGGGCCGGTCGGCATTCGGGTCGACGCCCTGGAGACCCTGCTGGCCCGCCTGCGGGGTCTGTCGCGACGGGGGCCCTTTGCGCTGCCCGAGGATCTGTTTTCTTACGTCGCCCCCGCGGCGCAGCCCGAGGTCCTGCGCGCCCTGGGCTATGCGCCGGCGGGGCGTGGGCGCTGGAGCAGCCGGTGAGTGCGACACTGGTGCTGCCAGTGAGGGCGATGCGTCCCCATCGGCGCCTTGACGGGAACAGGCGCCTTCATTAGGAACAAACATGAGCTTTGATCCCCGCCTCCTCCAGGCCCTTCGCGCCCTCCGCCCGGACACCGATCCCGGCGAGTTCTACCTGGAACGTGGCTGGGACCTGCCCAATCGGCTCGTCCCCTTGCTGCTTGAAGGCAGCCTCTTTCGAGGCCTGCTCTACGGCGCGACCGGCGTTGGAAAGTCCACCGAGTTCTCGCGCTGGGCGCGAGCGCTCTCCGACGTGGCAACCGTAATTCTGGTCACCGTTCAAGCCGCTTCCACACTGTGGGAGTCCATTGGGAGGAGCCTGACCAGTGAAACCAGCTCGCAGATCAATCACCCCCGACTGACCCCTGCGCTCAACACCTTGTTGGGTGTCAGTACAGGGGTCACCTTGCCCCCAGAAGCAGTCACGGAGAACCGGAAACAGCGGGTCGTCGAAGTCCTACGCGGCTTGCCAAAAGGCACCGGTGGTCGACCCGTGTTGCTGCTGATCGACGGTCTGGAGTTGCTCCCCAACGCTGCCGACCTCTTTCGGCCGGGGGGAGCCCTGATGGATCCAGACCTGCCCAGCCTCATCGCTATTGCTCCGTATTCAATGCCCCTCCTGCACGGCAGCGACATCGCGCCAGCCTTCCTGGACAAATGGCACCTGCAGCCATTTCCCGTCCTCTCACAGACCACAGACGCAACCCAGGGTCGCCAGGCTCAGCCGTCGGCTGCGACCGTCCGCCGCTTCGCCGAACACCTGCGCCAGCGCACCGGCCCAGCAGGCGAGCTCTTCGATCACCCCGATTTCTTCGATCGCATCGCGCTGATGAGCGGCGGCGTCCCCCGCCACGCCATGCTCCTCCTACGCGGCGCCCTCCTCTCGGCGATCTCCCAGCCGCGGGTGACCTTGAGCGATGTGCTCCGCGCCGAGCGCGATCTCCGGCAAGACCTTCTCGCCAGCCTGCGCGAGGGAGACGTAGAGGTGATGCAGTCGGTCGAAGAGACCGGCCGCTTCTTCGGCGGCGAGCACCTGCTGCGCGGCAGCGTCGTCTACGCGATTGAGGGGGAGCGCCAGCGAGAGTGGACCGTTCACCCCTTGTTGATCACCCGCTGGGCCGAAGGTGCGGCCCCATGAAGCGGCCCACCCCCCGCACCCTCGACGCCATCGCGATCGAGCTACTCGCCGGCGCACCCTGGGTGTTGCAGCGCATCTCCCGCGCCTGGTCGGTGCCGGCCCTGCTGCGCGCCATCTCCGCGCGACTGGGGGCAGCGTTGCCGCAGGTGGAGGGCCCTTTCACAGCGCTCCCCCTCGCCGCCTGCGACGCCCGCATGATCGCCGACTTCACCGACTGGGAGCCCCGCAGGGCGTTGCCGGCCGAAACGCAACGGCTCGTGCTGCTCGACGCGGCCTCGGGAGACCGGCTGCTTCAGCAGGCGCCGCA